>CAISTO010000072.1 GCA_903888395.1 uncultured Bacteroidota bacterium
AAACCCTTCAGGATTGTTAAACAAATTGCTATTATATGATTCATTTAAGTACTTAATTTCTTCAGCATTTAAAAACGGTAAAACAACAAAGCCATTCAACTCAAATTGGCTATTAATTTGTTCATTTGCAAAAAAAGCTGACCGCAAACTGATTTTATTTTGATGCATTAAATATCAATTTAAACTTCCACCAAAAGTCTTTTTGTGATTGATTCTCGAATGTAGGACCAGACAATCTTTTAACAAATTCTTGTTCTGTAATTTGCTTACTTACAAATGGAACATTTTTTAATATTTTGGGAGATTGTACTTTTTTCCAAGGATTAAATTCCATGTAAAAATCATCATTTACTTCAATCATTTGGATTTCATTTGGATTGCTTTGATAGTCCATATAGTAATGAATAGATGGAAATCCAATTGGAACACAAATTAGTTGAATAGCTAATCGTAAATCGTTGGTATTATTAATTGCAGAATAATGCACAATACTATCATCTAAAATCACACAATCACCAGCTTTGGTTTCTAATGGAACTAAATGATTATTGATTATTTCATTTTTAATTCCCTCTAACTCCCAAGGTACCATTGGGCCCCGATGTTGGCCAAAACGTTTTTGACTTCCGGGTACAACCTGTAACGTACCATTTTCTATGGTTGAATCAACCAAAGGACACCAAATAGAAACAGTAGAACATAGTTTCTCATCAGCAAAGGCCCAGTTTTCATGTAAAGGAACTTCACCTGTATCTGATTGTTTGCGAATATAGTTTGCTATAATTGGACGATAGTTATCAAGCAGCTTATCCATATGTGGTTTAAAATACTCTGATATTATTTTAAATATTAAACGCTTGTATTCAGGGTTTTTATCTATAAAAGTAAAATCGTAGGTAATAAAACTTGCTTGTTCAACACCGGTTTCATCTGATGTAATTTGACCACCACTTTGTGGTAAAGTTTCAAAAAAAAGGTTTTTAAGTATTTCTACTTCATCAGCATTTATAAATGGAACCTTTACATATCCATCTTTTCTGAATTGATTTTCAATATTACTATCAATAAAAATATTTCTCATAAACTATCATTAATTTTTTCTTCTACCGATTTGAAGGCCAATATTCCTGCAACAAAAAACATGAAAGATAAAATCAAACCAATATAAAAAAATGGGTTTAGTGTTTCATTAAAAAAAACATGTCTAAACAAATGTATTGAACTTGTTATAGGATTGATATACAGAAATGAATGATATTGGTCAGGTAGAATATTTACTGGATAAAAAACGGGTGTAAACCAAATACTAAAGTTTACAATAAAGGGAATGATGTGAAACAAATCTCTTTTTTTTACAGTAGCAGCACTTAAAATTAAGGAAACTCCTAAAGCAAATAATATTACAGGAATTAATGCTAATGGAAATGCAAACCAAAGCCAACTAAATTTGGTTTTAAAGACGAGCAACAGTATAATAAAAACTATAAAAGATACTGTAAACTCAACAAGAGCAATAATACATTTGGAAAGTGGAATAATAATTTTTGGAAATTGAGTTTTTTTAACCAAATCACTGTGATTTAATAAACTAGGTGCAGCTTGATTAAAAATGTAACTAAATACACCCCAGTTCAAAACACCGCTAAGTACAAATAATTCATAAGGATATGGTGCATTTATTCTAAGTATAAAATGAAAAAAAGTAGTAAAAATAATTACTGCAGTAATTGGATAAACAAGTGTCCAAGATATTCCAATAAAAGTTTGAGCATATTTTATTTTTAAATCGCGTTTGGCCAAAATAAAAAGCATATACCTGTATGTCCAAACCGTATTAAAGTATGTTTTTAAACTGTCGGGTTTAGCTGTAATTAGTTTGTTCATTTATTATATTAGTCTTATTTTATGTTGTTGAAATTATAATATGAATGATTTTGTCATAATATTTAAATCATTAATACCAGTTTTTATAAAACAAAACCTACGTTTTAAAGCACACTTCGTTTGGTCAGTCCCATTTTAAAAATAAAAACAACCTAATAGTGTACAATTTTTAAATAAAAAAACAATTAAATAATTTATTTTTTTTAGCAAATATATTACTTATTGCTTCAATATATATATATGTAAAACTTGGTTTTTAAAAATGTTTTTTTTAGAAACAATTTATAATCTGAAAACAAATATTCAATGTTTTTTGTATAATTGACGGAATTATAAATATTGTTAAATAATATTTTTTTCATTGGTAAAAATAGCACATATAATCAATCCGGTAAAAGTAAAAGAAAGTTCTGACTTATACAACGCGCAACCTATTACTTTTGAAAGTATGGTTGTGGCAAGTAAATATCCTGTAAATTTCAACCAAATAACACTTTATAGCACTCAATTTGAAGAAGATAAAGAAATTATTCCTTCCGATTTTAAAATACTATCTAATTTAACAAAATCAATTTTAGATATAAACCCAAAATACAAGGGTAAAAAACTTCCATTCATAAAAGATATTTTTGAAAAATTAAATGAAGTAGAAGATGCAGATTACTTTATTTATACCAATGTTGATATAGCTCTCATGCCCTATTTTTACGATGTAGTTATTGATTATATCAAAGTAGGTCATGATGCCATTATCATCAATAGACGCAGGCTTAGTAAACATTATTCGTCACCACATGAATTGCAATTCATGTA
>CAISTO010000073.1 GCA_903888395.1 uncultured Bacteroidota bacterium
ACAAGAACGCAGCCACATTTTTTATTCATTGGTACTATTAATGCACTTTGCATTGATTGGCGTTTTCGTTTCGTTCGATGGATTTTTATATTATATATTTTGGGAATTAGCATTGATTCCAATCTATTTCATCTCGTTAAATTGGGGCGGTGTAAATAGAAGTACTGTTACTTTAAAATTCTTCATTTATACTTTAGCAGGAAGTTTGTTGATGTTATTTGGCTTCTTATTTCTTTATTGGAACACCAATTTGCATTCATTAAGCTGGTTCGATTTAACAGTAAACCATATTTGTTCGTGTAAACAAGGCTTTATTTTTTGGATGTTTTTTATTGCTTATGCAATCAAAATTCCTTTAATACCTTTCCATACTTGGCAACCCGATACCTATAGTACCTCTCCTACTCAAGGAACCATGTTACTTTCAGGTATTATGCTAAAAATGGGATTATACAGTTTGTTACGTTGGTTATTGCCAATCATTCCAAATGGTGTAGCTGAATATACGCCAATTGCCATTGCATTGTGTGTTATTGGAGTGGTATATGCTTCAGTTATAGCCATTATGCAAACCGACATAAAAAAGCTTTTTGCTTATTCATCTATTGCTCACGTTGGATTAATTGCCGCAGGTATTTTTGCATTAAACATGCAAGGAATTCAAGGTGGATTGGTGCAAATGTTAGCGCATGGAATCAATGTAGTAGGTGTGTTTTATTGCGCTGATATCATTATTAATAGAACAGGTCATTCAAACATCAATTCATTAGGTGGAATTAGGTTATTAGCTCCTCGTTTTGCTACGTACTTTATCATTATAGTGTTGGGTTCGGTAGCATTACCGTTAACCAATAGTTTTATTGGTGAGTTTATGTTGTTATTTGGAATTTTTGAATACAATAGTTGGGCAGCAATCATGGCTGGTTTAACTATTATTCTTGGTGCAGTTTATATGTTACGCATGTATCAAAAAGTAATGCTTGGCGATTTAAACGAAAACGTAACCGTGTTTGAAGATTTAAAATGGAACGAAGAATTGGTTTTAGCAACTATAGCTATTTTGATATTTGTTTTTGGAATATTTCCTAAACCTATATTAGAATTGGTAGAACCAATAGCTTCCGAAATATTTAAAATTAGTTTTGTAAAATAAATTCATATTTATCCAATTATAAATGAATACTTTAATATATACAGCATGTTTAGGATTGTTTGGCTTACTAGCCGAAATATTTAACTTACGTAAATATTTAATTCCAATCATGGTATTGGGTTTGGCTATTATTTTTAGCTTAAACTTACAAACTTGGAATCATCCGGAAACACATTTTAACGGAATGCTTACCGACAGTAATTTCTCTACTGCTTTTAGTGGCTTAGCCATTTTTATCATGTTAATTATTCTCATACTTGCTGGCGATTTTTATACCAGTTCAGATGATGAAAAGCACATCAGTGATTATATGGCCATATTGGTGTTTACACTTTGTGGTGCATTAATGATGTTTAGTTATGCAAACATGGCCATGTTGTTTTTAGGAATTGAAACATTATCTATTTCATTATATGTAATGGCAGGTAGCCGTAGGTTTGAAGTAAAATCGAACGAAGCAGGTTTCAAATATTTCTTGATGGGTTCATTTGCCAGTGCATTTTTATTATTTGGTATTGCATTAATTTTTGGTGTAACAGGCACTTTTAGCATTGACGGTATTGGTGTTTATATGCGTGCTCATGCCGACCAATTAGATCCTTTATTTATTGTTGGTATGTTGCTCATGATATTTGCCATGTTGTTCAAGGTATCGGCAGCTCCTTTCCATTTTTGGGCACCAGATGTGTATGAAGGCGCGCCAAGTTTAATTACTGCTTTAATGAGTACTTTGGTAAAAATTGCTGCTTTTGCTGCATTTTATAAATTACTTTCAGTTTGTTTTGTTTTTGCGTTGGGCAAAGCAGAAATTATTTTAACAGTTTCATGTGCCGCCACTTTACTCATAGGAAATTTAGTAGCACTTACCCAAGATAATTTCAAACGTCTGTTGGCATATTCTGGAATTAGCCATGCTGGTTACATGCTATTAGCCATTATTAGTTTACAAGGAAGTACCGACAGTGCTTTATTCTTATATTCTGCAGGGTATGCAGTAGCAAGTTTAGCTGCTTTTGCAATTGCCATTACTGTTTTTAAAGCTACAGGAACCGAAAGCATTAGCGGATTTAACGGATTATGGAAAAAGAATCCAATGTTAGCAGCAGGATTATCCATGGCCATGTTAAGTTTAGCGGGCATTCCTCCTTTTGCAGGTTTCTTTGGTAAATACTTTATTTTTAGCGAAGCCATGAGAAACGGTTATCAAAACTTAGTTTTCTTGGCCATTATCAGTTCTATTATTGGCGTGTTTTACTACATGAAAGTAATAGTTGCCATGTACAGCAAACCAGCCAATGAGTTTGAAGTAAAACCTACTTTTTCTTACCAATTAGTTATTATAGTATGTATACTGTTAAGTATATTTATTGGCATATTCCCAGGCTTATTCACTAAGTTATTGTAAGATAACTGCTGGCTACTAGCCACTTAGCTTCTAGCAATAAATATTAAAAGCCAAATGTGAAAACGTTTGGCTTTTTTTGTTTTTCACTTATATCATATTGCAGGCAGTGCCACCCGCAATGGCGAATTTTGAAAATTATTGATTGAAAAAATCCATTGCCACGTCCTTTAGGGCGTGGTATAAATGAATCGCCAATTGGCTTTAGCCAAAATTAATGAGGAATTTGGCTAAAGCCAGTTTATTATTTTCTTCTTCTCCACGCCCTAAAGGGCGTGGCAATTAATCCTTGTTTATAGCCAAATCAATTGAGTATGATAATATGTAATGGATTTAACAAAAACCGATTTTTACAAAACTATTTCATCCTTTCCCGATATG
>CAISTO010000074.1 GCA_903888395.1 uncultured Bacteroidota bacterium
AGAAAAAGAATTCATGTGGATCATTGATCCGTTGGATGGCACCACCAATTTTATTCATAGCCTTCCAGTTTTTAGTGTAAGTATTGGCTTAATGCAAAATAAAGAATTAATATTAGGCGTAGTTTATGAATGCAATAGAGACGAAATGTTTTATGCTTGGAAAGGCAGCAAAGCTTATTTAAACAATCAAATCATTCATGTAAAACAAAATCCTGATTTAAGTAAATCGCTTTTGGCTACAGGTTTTCCCTATTACGATTTTGAGGTAATGGAAAAATATTTGGCCACACTCAAATATTTAATGGTAAATACACAAGGAATGCGCAGAATGGGAAGTGCCGCTGTCGATTTGGCTTACACTGCTTGTGGACGATTTGATGGATTTTTTGAATATGGACTTCACCCGTGGGATGTGGCAGGTGCTGCCTTTATAGTTCAACAAGCTGGCGGAAAGCTCAGTACATTTGAAGGAAATGATGATTATATTTTCAGTAAAACTTTAATTGCCTCATCAGCTGTATTATATCCAAGCTTTTTTGAGGTAATCAAAAAGAATTTTTAACACACACCGTCAGACGATTGAGCAAAGGTTCATGTTTGGGAAGGCTTTAGCCGGTTGATATATTCTGAGTTTTAAAATTTCATCCCAAAAAGTGCTTTTTCCAAAGCAAATAATATTTATAAAAAGCAATTTTAAAGTCAATTTATAAAAAGTTTGATTATCATTGCGCTCATTTAAAAAAATAGGTGAAGTATAATATTCTAGAAATTAGAAAATTAAGTTAAATTGAATTATTTTAAACTTTTTTTACAATTTTTTCTACAAGTGTTTGTTATTGTAAACATAATGATATACTTTTGCCACCCTTAAAAAAAAGAATAAAGCTGTGGATTCATTGAGTTACAAAACAATATCGGCAAACAAAGCTACTGTCAATAAAGACTGGTATGTATTTGACGCTGAGGGACAAACTGTAGGACGTTTCTCTACAAGATTAGCAAACATGTTGCGTGGAAAGAACAAAGTAAACTTTACACCAAATGTTGATTGTGGAGATAATATTATAGTTGTCAACGCTAGTAAAGTACGCTTTACTGGAAATAAATTAAACGATAAAGAATACAAATTCTACTCTGGTCATCCAGGTGGATTGAGAACTGAAACTGCAAAGCAGTTATTGGTTCGTAGACCAACTTACGTTGTAGAACATGCAATAAAAGGTATGTTACCTAAAAACAAATTGGGCGCTGAAATATTCCGCAACCTTTATGTTTATGAAGGTGCAGAACATCCTCATGCTCCTCAACAACCAAAAGAACTTAAATTTTAAAAATGGAAGTGAATAACGCACTAGGAAGAAGAAAAACTGCTGTTGCTCGAGTGTACCTATCAGTAGGAACGGGCAATGTAACGGTAAACGGTAAAGATGTGAAAGTATACTTTCCATCACTTGTAATGCAAAATGCTGCTTTAAAACCTTTTGAGGTTACCAACACTGTTGGTCAGTATGATGTAAGAGTACTTGTGAATGGTGGTGGAACATCAGGCCAATCCGAAGCAGTTAGTTTAGGAATTACAAGAGCGCTTGTAAAATTCGATGCAGAACTGAAACCTGCCTTAAAAGCAGTTGGTTTAACAACACGTGATCCAAGAATGGTTGAACGTAAAAAACCTGGTCAGAAAAAAGCTCGTAAGCGTTTCCAATTTGTTAAACGTTAATCAAAAGGTACACATAAAATGGCAAAAATTACTCAAGAAGAATTATTGGAAGCAGGTGTGCACTTTGGTCACCTTACCCGTAAGTGGAGCCCTAAAATGGCACCGTATATTTTCATGGAAAAGAACGGTATTCACTTAATAGATTTAAATAAAACTGCAGTTAAATTAGAAGAAGCTGCTCACGCATTAAAAAATATCATTCGCTCTGGTCGCAAAGTAATGTTTGTGGCAACTAAAAAACAGGCTAAAGAAATTATTGAGGCTGAGGCTAAACGTGTTAACATGCCTTACGTAACTGAACGTTGGTTAGGCGGAATGTTAACTAACTTCCAAACTGTTCGTAAGTCTATCAAAAAAATGCAAATGATTGAAAAGATGGGTATCGATGGTACTTATACTAATATCAACAAAAAAGAGCGTTTAATGTTAGACAGAGAAAAAGAAAAATTAACTAGATTAGTTGGTGGAATTGCGGATATGAATCGCACGCCTGCTGCTTTAATTATAGTTGATGCAAAACGCGAACATTTAGCAGTAGCTGAAGCAATGCGTTTAAATATTCCTACTTTTGCTTTAGTTGATACTAATACTGATCCAAACAATATTGATTATCCAATTCCAGCAAATGACGATGCAGCAAAATCAATCGCATTAATTACTAAATACTTAACTGATGCAATTGTTGAAGGTATGGCTGAACGTAAAAGCGATAAAGAAAAAGAAAGCGATAAAGAAACAATCGTTGTGGCAGAAACTGAAACAACTGAAGCTTAATTTATAAAACTTTTATAATAATTATTAAGGAAAAGAGAATTTGGATTTAGGTTCAAATTCTCTTTTTTACAAAATGGAATTTGATGAATTTTAATCAAAATTTCCGAGTTTTTCAAAAAATTTAAATAAAAAATAAACAAAAATATATGTCGATTACAGCAGCAGATGTAAACAAATTACGCCAAATGACTGGTTCAGGAATGATGGATTGTAAAAAAGCTTTAACTGAAACCAATGGTGATTTTGAAGCAGCAGTTGATTTATTACGTAAAAGAGGAGCTAAAGTTTCAGCCGCTCGTGCAGATAGAGATGCTAAGGAAGGTGCCGTTATTGCAAAAACTACAGCAGATAAAAAATTAGGAGTTATTATTCACTTAACTTGTGAAACTGATTTCGTTGCAAAAAATGAAGATTTCGTTGCTTTTGCAAATCAAATTGCTGATTTAGCTTTAGCTAATAAAGCTGCTAATGTTGATGCTTTAAAAGCTTTAACAATGGATGGTTTACCATTATCTGAAAAATTATTAGAACAAGTTGGTAAAATTGGTGAAAAAATTGATGTAATCAATTATGTAATCATGGAAGGTGAAAACATTGTTCCTTATATTCATGCTGCTAATCGTTTAGGCGTTTTAGTTTCATTAAACAATGCTGCTAGCGATGCAAATTTTGTAGCTGGAAAAGATGTTGCCATGCAAATTGCAGCAATGAATCCAATTGCATTAGATAAAGATGGCGTGGATGCTTCAATCATTGAACGTGAAATTCAAATTGGAAAAGATCAAGCCATTGCCGAAGGTAAGCCTGAAGCCATGTTAGAAAAAATTGCTCAAGGTAAATTGGGTAAATTCTATAAAGATAATACACTTTTAAATCAAGAATTTGTAAAAGATAGTTCTAAAACTATTACTCAAATGTTAGATAGTGTAGAAAAAGGCCTAACAGTTAAAGCTTTCAAGCGAGTAGCACTTGGTTAATAAAATCTTTAAAAGTCCCTCACAAGGGACTTTTTTTTTGTACTATTATTGCATTTAATAAATTATTGTTAATTTTATAAAAATATTAAAAATGAAATATAAACGCGTACTCTTAAAATTAAGTGGTGAAGCCTTAATGGGCGACCAACAATATGGTATTGATCCTAAAATATTGGAACAATATGCCCGTGAAGTAAAACAAGTTGCCGATATGGGAGTGGAAGTTGCTGTGGTGATTGGTGGTGGAAATATTTTTAGAGGTGTTCAAGGTGTGGCTGGAGGAATAGTTGACAGGGCGCAGGGCGATTATATGGGAATGCTTGCAACTGTTATCAATGCCATGGCTTTGCAAGGTGCTTTTGAAAAATATGGTATCAAAACTAGATTGCTTTCTGCCATAAAAATGGAACAAATTAGTGAACCTTTTATTCGCAGACGTGCCATCAGACATTTAGAAAAAGGTAGAGTTGTAATTTTTGGTGCGGGAACTGGAAATCCATATTTTACCACAGATTCAGCAGCTTCATTAAGAGCAGTAGAAGTGGGTGCGGAGTTAGTTTTAAAAGGAACTCGTGTAGATGGAATTTACACTGCCGATCCTGAAAAAGATAGCAATGCTACTAAATTTGATACCATTAGTTACCAAGAAGTTTACGAACGCGGTTTAAACGTAATGGACATGACTGCAATTACACTTTGCCAAGAAAATAAATTAGCAATTGTAGTTTTTGACATGAATAAAGAAGGCAACTTTTTAAAAGTTTGTCAAGGTGAAACCGTTGGAACTTTAGTTTGCTAAAAAAAAATATTACACATGTTTTCACAGTTATTAGTTGATTTACAAAATGGAAATAAACGTGCTTTAGCTCGCGCAATTTCATTAGTAGAAAATAATAGTGAAGGATATGAATCACTTTTAGAAGGAATAAATTTTAACAAAAAAGTTCCAATTATTGGTGTTACAGGCCCACCTGGTGCGGGGAAAAGTACTTTAATCAATGCGTTTGCAAAATATTTATTAAGCCAAAACAAAAAAGTAGCCATCATTGCCGTTGACCCAAGTTCGCCTTTTAATAAAGGTTCATTAATGGGCGATAGATTAAGAATGGGCGAACATTTTTTAAATCCCAATATTTTTATTAGAAGCATGGCCACCCGAGGAAGTTTGGGTGGTCTTGCTCCTAAAATATTTGAAGTAGCTGATTTAATTCGTGCTGCAAATTTTGATTATATAATCATTGAAACTGTTGGTGTAGGCCAAAGTGAAGTGGAAATTGCTAGTTTAGCCGATACCACTGTTTTAGTTTTAGTACCTGAAGCTGGCGATGATATTCAAACTATTAAAAGTGGTGTAATGGAAATTGCCGATGTTTTTGTTTTAAATAAATCGGATAGAAGTGGTGCTGAAACTTTTTATAAAAATTTGTGTGCATTAACGCATAGTAATGCTACCAACGATTGGGAAACGCCTGTTGTAAAAACCATTGCTCACAAATATGAAGGAATGCAAGCATTAGAATTGGCAATTTTTAAACATCAACATGCCAATCATTTATTTGATAAAAAGAATTTATTATTGGCTGAAAAAGCTGTGATGTTAATTAAAAATCAAAGAGTTAAAGATTTGAATTTTGAACAGATTTTAAATGAACTCCAAGAAATGAGCAATCAGCAAAACTTTAACATCTATCGTTATGTTAAAAAGTATACAAACTAAATATTTTAAATGAACATAGCAATCATCAGTGGCTCGGCTAGAGCAAATAATAATACTTTACGCGTGGCTAAAGCCATCCAATTGCATTTAATAAACTTGAATCATTTTAGCAATGTAGTTGATTTTACTTTTTATGATTTACCATTAATTAATCAAGGAAAAGTAGATGAAAATAATTTAACTACTTTTCAGGAAAATTTGATAACTAATTGGCGAAATGCCGATATGATCATTACCATTTCGCCAGAATATAATTGGAGTGCAACACCTGAATTATTAAACATGTATAATGCATTAGGAGTAAAGGATTTTATTGATTTATTTAACGAAAAAACTTTTGCATTTGTTGGTGTTTCATCGGGAAAAGGAGGTAAAATGCCGTGCTTACAATTGTCACAAGTAGTTGGTAAATTAGTGAGTTTTAGTAATAGTTATTCCTTCATTTCACCTAAAATATTTGAATCGCATTTTACAAAAGATGTATTAGATGAAAATGGAAATTCTTTAGGAAATGCAATGTACGACAAAGGACTTTTGGATTTTATAAACTACAATTTAGAAGTGTCCGAACGCTGGAAAAAATAATTATTTTTTTGTATTCCATCTGTAAATAACTCTATAATCTGTAAAGTTTGCATTTTGGTTATTTGCAAATAATGAAACACCCAAACTCCAATTTTTATTTATTTTATAAGCAATGGTATGTCTGTGGTAAATCCAATTAAAATAAGGCACTTCCTTGTATAAATACACCCCAAAATATTGTCCCCAAGTAAATCGGTGGAATAAAAACTCGTGTCCAATTAAAGAACCAACTCTCAAATAATTTAACGAATCGCGTTTATCATACCACATTCTATATTCAATTGATTGATCGTTGATCCATTCAGTTCCAACAACCAAAGCATGCGATTTTTTTAAGCCAAAGGGATGATGATAACTCACTGCAATTCCATTCACCCAAAAATATTTATCCAAACTTACTGGTGTATTTTTATAAGTTGCATAAGCCGCTATTTGCCAATTATTTTTGCTTTCAAATGGTCCGTTTCTTCTCTTTAAATCTAGTGGTTTTGAAACATTTGGCGCAATGTTAATTTGGTAAGATAAAGCTGCTGTAAAAAAATTTACACCTAAATTAGGACTTTTATTTCCGCCATTTGAAAAATGATTCAGCATTACTTTGGCGCTTATTTCATTTGCATCATTTATTTTATAATTAGCAACTAATCCTAATCCTAAATAAAAATTAATATAACTGCTAAACGACCTGTTTAAAGGATTTGAAATTTTATCATATGGATTATTTACAAAGTTAAATCCACCATTAGCTTTGATTCCAACATTAAGTTTTTTTGTTTTAATGAAGGTAGATTCTAAGGTGTAAAATGCATTTAAATTGTTTCCGAAAATTACATTGTCAAAATAAAAATAATTGATTCCAAATCCTGTTAAAAAACCTTTTTTGTTGAAGTGACTGTCAAAAGTATCGTTGCGTTTTCGAAGTAATTCAAATTCCAAACCCAATACCAATGCATTACTTGAATGTTCTGCGCTGGCTGAATGCGACCAAATGAAACCATGATGCAGATTTGTTCTCAAAAAATAAGAAGTGTTTTTACACCATAATGAATCATTATTTGCAAAGCAAAAATTAGAAAATAAAATTAGAAAATAAAGACTAATTATTTTGACCATTTTTTCCTTTTTAAAATATAATAAATAGGTACTCCTAATAATACCAAACACAAGCCAGAAAAGGCAAAAGCTGTTTTGAAAATCAATAAACTTACGCAAATGATGATTGCCATAATGATGTATACCGCTGGCAATATTGGATAAGCAATTACTTGATAAGGACGATCAGCATTTGGCAATTTTTTGCGTAAAACAAATACAGCCCCTACAGTTAAAATATAGAATATTAAAACTGCAAATACTACATAATCCAGCAAGTCGCCATAAGAACCCGAAAGCACTAAAATACTTGCCCAAATTCCTTGATAAATCAATGATTTTTGAGGCGATTGATGTTTGTTTAATTCACTGGCTTGTTTAAAAAACAATCCTTCATCGGCCATTACTTTATAAACGCGTGAACCACTTAAAATGATTCCATTTACACAACCAAAAGTTGACACCATAATTAATACTGCCATGATAATTGCACCGTTATCGCCAAATACTTTTTGTAATAATAGTGTACCAACCCTGCTTTGCTCAGCATGTTGAATTTCGGAAATAGAAAGTGCATTGATGTAAATAAAATTGATCAATACATATAAAAACAAAACACTTCCTGTTCCAATTAATAACGATAAAGGTAAATTTCGCTTAGGATTTTCTATTTCCCCCGCAGTAAAAGTAATGTTGTTCCAAGCATCGGCACTAAAAATAGATCCTACTAATGCTGCCGCAAAAATGCCAATGTTCAAATGAATTGGGGTTGATGGAGTTAATGAAGTTGATATGGTTGAGGGGTTTTGATTATTTAAAATAAAATACAAACCAGCAAAAATTATGAATAGCAATGAAGCAATTTTAGCAATGGTAAAAACGTTTTGAAGCAAGGCTGCATGTTTTACTTTTCCGAAATTGAAAATGGTTAAGAGTGTTATTAATACAATGCCTAAAAGTTGCGCAGCACTAATATTTAAAGTATAAGAATTGGTAATTATCCAAGAAAACAAAATATTTTTTTCGCTAAAAACAGGGAAAATAACACCAGTAAATTTAGCAAATCCTACAGCCACCGCAGCGATGGTTCCTGTTTGAATGATAGTAAATAATGTCCACCCATACAAAAAACCAAATAGTGGGGAATAGGCTTCTTTTAAATATACATATTGACCACCGGCTTTAGGCATTAATGCGGCTAATTCGCCATAACTTAACGCAGCAAAAATGGTAAGAATAGCAGTTACCACCCAAGCTAAAATGAGCATGGTTGGCGTTCCTAATTCGCTAAGCATTCCGGCTGAAACTATGAAAATTCCTGAGCCTATCATGCTACCCATGATGAGCATGATGCTATCTAATAAGTTGAGTTTTTTATTCATTTATAATTTGTTGATTGGAAAATCAATGGTCAATTATAAATAAAAAGAAGTGGAATTTGAATAATTGATTAATTGAGTACTTATTTTAAATATTGAATTTTTAAACTAATTCAAATGTTGATTATACAATTTAGCTAATTCTTTCATATGATTTTGTTGTATTTTTTGTTGAAAATATAAGTTTATATGACAAACCAAACCGCTGCTAATTAGCATTACTGAGTTAATGTTAACGTTATTGTTTAATATTTGTCCAAGTCCAAATCCGATGGAAAATCCTGTAATTACAGCTTGCGGATATGCATATAATCGAAATTTTTTAATGGTTTTTATTTTTGATTGTGTTTCTGGAAATTGCGCGCACATTTTTTTAACTTTTGCAAAGCTTATAAACTTTCCATTTTGATAAAAATACATGCTTTTTACATATAATGTATCATTTTGGGAAACTTGAGCAAATGAAATAAATGAAAGAAAAATACAAGCAAATGATAAAACTGCTTTTTTCGATAGTTGTAAATTTAAATTGTTCATTTTTAATAATTTTAGATTGTGTAACGTATTCAAATAGATAAAAGTTACAGCTAATTATTAACCGAAGGAATTACCAATTGCCTTGGCACAATTTTCACCATCCATGGCGGCACTTACTATTCCGCCTGCGTAGCCTGCACCTTCGGCACACGGATACAAACCTTTTATTTGAATATGTTCAAATGTTTCTTTGTTTCTTGGTATGCGAACTGGCGATGAGGTTCGGCTTTCTGTAGCTAACAAAATGGCTTCGTTGGTTAAATAACCATTCATTTTTTTTCCAAATGCTTTCATGGCTCCTTGCAAACTTTTTGCCACATAATTGGGCAATATTTCATTTAAATTTCTGCTTACTGTTCCAGGTAAATAGGAGTTATTTGGTAAATTAGAGGATGATTTATTATTTACAAAATCTACCATGCGTTGCGCAGGTGCTTGCAAGGTTTTATTCCCTTGTTCAAAACAATTTTGCTCCACCATTTTTTGAAAATACATGCCAGCCAATGGCCCGTATTTTTCAAAGTCTTTAAAATCTTCAGAATTGATTGAAACCACCATGCCCGAATTGGCAAAAGGATTATTTCGTTTAGAAGGGCTCCAACCATTCACCACTATTTCGCCAGGAGCTGTCATGGCAGGTGCAATAATTCCACCCGGACACATACAAAAACTAAATACACCACGGCCATTTACTTGTTCTACTAAGCTATAACTAGCTGCTGGCAAATATTCGCTTCGTTGTGTTCCGCAGCGGTATTGAATGCTATCTATTAATGCTTGTGGATGTTCCACCCGAACGCCTAATGCAAATGGTTTGGCTTCTATCATGATTTGTTTGCGGTGCAATAATTCAAAAATATCTCGTGCGGAATGACCTGTTGCTAGTATTAAATGTTGGATGTTGTCCCGATGCATCGGGATTGAATGTTGAATCTCATTGTTGGAGATAGTAATAGATTTTATTTTATCACCTTCAATTTCTATGTCGGTGAGTTTGGAGTTGAAGTGAATTTCGCCTCCGCAGTTGATAATTGTTTCCCTGATTTTTTCAATAATATGTGGTAATTTATTAGTACCAATGTGCGGGTGACTTTCGTATAAAATACTTTCATCGGCACCATGGTAAACCAATAGTTTTAAAATTCGATTTACATCGCCACGCTTGGATGCACGTGTATATAATTTACCATCGCTATAGGTTCCTGCGCCACCTTCGCCAAAGCAGTAATTACTTTCAGGATTTACCGTATTGTTTTTGGTAATATTGGCCAAATCTCGTCTGCGTTCTTTAACGTTTTTTCCTCGTTCAAAAATGACAGGTTTTAAACCTAATTCTATTAATTGCAAAGCAGCAAACAAACCCGCAGGACCCGCACCAATAATGGCAACTTCTTGCGCATTGGTTACATTTTTAAAATCAAATTCAATGGTTTCTTTTGCAGGATTTTCGTTGATAAACACCTCAACAGTTAGGTTAATTCTTACTGGTTTTTTGCGTGCATCAATCGATTTTTTTTGAAACACCAAACCCGAAATTTCATTGGCAGTAATGCCATGATATTTACTGATAAATTTTTTGATGCCTTCGGTATGGCCTAATTCTTCTGGCAATCCAGTTAATTCAAGTGTTTTTTTCATAGTTAGGTTTTTATCCTAAAATAGGTTTGCAATGATAATTAATATTTAAATTTAGATAAACATATAAATTTTCTTTTTGCTAGTAGTAGCAGTTATTTTAACTAAACAAATTATACACCAAAAAGCTACTTCCGTAAGCCAAAGCAGTTAAATAAATAAACTGAATAATGGGCCATTTAATGCTATCCGTTTCTTTTTTTACAATAGCTACTGTGCTCATACATTGCAAAGCAAAAGCATAAAAAATAAGCAGCGATAAAAACGTGGCAGTATTATAACTTGGCTTTCCTGTTCGTGGATTTATTTCGGCCATCATTTTGGTTTTAATATGTCCAAAACTATTATCTCCATCATCGTTCACACTGTATATGGTATTCATGGTTCCAACAAAAACTTCACGGGCTGCCATAGAGGTAAGTAAGGCAATTCCTATTTTCCAATCAAAGCCCAAAGGACGAATGATAGGTTCTATTAATTTGCCAAATTCACCTGCATAGCTTGCTTCTAGTTTTTGAGAATTCATTTGTAAACTCAATTCCTTTTTTACTGTTGCTGAAGTGGTGTCGTTATTTATAATGGCAGTATATTTTGTTTCTATGTTTTGAATATTTGATTGCGGACCAGTAGAAGCCAAAACCCAAAGAATAACAGAAACTGCTATGATTATTTTTCCCGCACCAAATACAAAAGCGCTTCCTTTTTCATAAATGGTAATTAACAAGTTTGAAATTAAGGGAACTTTATAGCCCGGTAATTCTAAAATAAAAAATGTTTTTTCTTTTTGTTTGATAAAAAATTTAAACATCCAAGCACTCATAATGGCTGCAAAAAACCCAATCAAATACATGAGCATGAGTATTAATCCATGCACGTTAAACGGTCCCCATTTATCGGTATCTTTTAGTAACATACTTATTAATAAAGTGTATACGGGTAATCGTGCAGAGCAACTCATTAACGGAGTTACTAAAATGGTAATCAAACGTTCTTTTTTGTTTTCAATGCTACGCGATGCCATGATACTTGGAACAGCGCAAGCCATTCCACCAATTAATGGAACAATTGATTTTCCATTCATTCCAAAAGGGCGCATAATTCTATCCATGATAAAACCAACACGGGCCATGTAGCCCACGTCTTCTAAAATGGCAATGAACAAAAACAGTAAAATAATTTGTGGTAAAAAAATTAAAACACCGGTTAATCCTGCTAAAACTCCATGAACAATTAAATCATTTAAAACACCTGGCGGCAATGTGTTTTGAATATAATCGGTAAATATTTTTAAACCATATTCTATCCATTCTTTTGGGTATTCGCTCCAGCTGAACATGGCTTGAAAAACCATTAAAAGTAGCACTAAAAAAATAGAAATTCCATAATAGCGATGGGTCAATATTTTATCAACTTTGGCAGTAACGGAAGCTTTTAATTGTGTGATGTTTTTGATACGCGCATGTTTTACCGCTTCATCTATAATTTGATAGCGAGTTAAAACTTCGTCTTCTTGAAAACCTATGCTATCAAATTCAAATTTTTTAAATATTTCATTCAGTTTGATTGCTTTTTCTGTATATAAATTAGACGCATTGATTGAATATTGTAAAGCTGAATATTTGTTACGCTTATCGTTTATGGTAGCAATTTCATCGAGTAATTTGGGATTTACTTTTTGTAGGCTAAAAAACTGTGCAGTAATCCTTGCTTTTTCATCCAATAAAATTGCTTTTATTTTTTCAATGCCTTCTTTTTTTCGTGCATTGATGCAAATAATTGGAACTTTAAGTTTCTCTTTTAATTTTTCTATATCATATTTTATGCCTCTTCGTTCTGCTACATCTAGCATATTAAGTACTAGTATAACAGGAACTTCCAAATCGGCTACTTGGGTGAAAAGCAATAAATTTCTTTTTAAATTGCTCGCATCAGCAATAAAAATAACTAAATCGGGATAGTAGTTTTCCGATTTATTTCTAAGAATGTCGTAAGTAACTAACTCATCAGCACTTTTAGGATAAAGACTGTAAGTACCAGGCAAATCAATGATATGAGCAGTTTTAGAGCTACTTAATTTAAACGAACCAGTTTTCTTTTCAACGGTTGTGCCTGGAAAATTTGAAACCTTATGGTTCAAACCTGTTAGTGCATTAAACAAACTGGTTTTACCACAATTTGGATTGCCAACAAGCGCAACTGTTATTTCTTTTTGTTCCAATTAATCTACTAATTTAATTTCTATACATTTTGCATCTTGCATGCGCAAACAAACTTTACTTTCACTCAAATTGATGGCTATTGGATCGCCAAAAGGTGCTACATTTGAAAGCGCCACTGTTTCACCAGGCAATATTCCCATTTCAAAAAGTTTGAGCGCTAATAATTGCCCATTTACTTTAGTAATTATGGCTTTTTTCCCAAAATTTAACTGTGTAAGATTCATCATTTGGCTGCAATTTAGAATAATTCTACTCATGTTTCTAATTTCTGATAAATGTTTTAGAAAAGCAATGGGTTTTTCATGTGGTTTAAATAAAGTTAAACCAACACAAAAAATAAAATTTATTAGCACAAATTATTTTATCATTGAAAAATAATACATTTTTGCCCATAATAGAAAACACCAACAATTGAAAATAGCTGTAAACACTCGGTTTTTGTTAAAAAATAAATTAGAAGGATTTGGACATTTTACCAATGAAACTTTAAAGCGGATGGTATTCAATAATCCTCAGGTTCAGTTCTACTTTTTGTTTGACCGTGCTTTTGACCAAAGTTATATTTATGCAAAAAATATAATTCCAGTTGTCATTCCTCCTCCTGCTAGGCATCCAATTCTTTGGAATATCTGGTTCAATATTTCTATTTCTTTTTGGTTAAAAAAACACCAGCCGGATTTATTTTTAAGTCCTGATGGTTTTGCTTGTTTAACTACAAAAACTAAGCAGTTAAGTGTAATTCACGATTTAGCCTTTGAACATTTTGAAGATGGAATTATAAAATCGCATTTGAAATACATGCGAAAAAATTCACCCAAATTTGCCAATAAAGTGAATAGAATTGCAACTGTTAGTCAGTTTTCAAAAAATGATATTATTGATAAATATAAAATAAATCCTGCTAAAATAGATGTAGTTTATAACGGTGCTAGTAATTTATTTCAGCAAATTTCAAAAACTGAAAAAGAAGAAATAAAAGAAAAATATAGCATTGGATTTGATTATTTTTTATATGTAGGTTCTATTCATCCTCGTAAAAATGTGGCTAGTTTACTACAAGCTTTCGATTCATTTAAAAGCCAAACTAATAGTAATTTTAAATTAGTTCTTACAGGAAGAATGGCATGGAAAACAGGTGCTGTGAGCAATGTTTTTAACCAAATGAAATATAAAAATGATGTAATTTTTACAGGTTATTTAAGCAATGAAGATTTAGCAAAAATAACTGCTGCTGCTTTTGCCATGTGTTATGTTTCATTATTTGAAGGTTTTGGAATTCCAATTATTGAGGCCATGAAATGTGGCGTTCCTGTTATTTGTAGCAACACTTCATCCATGAAAGAAATAGGTGAGGGCGCCACTGTTCAAATTAATCCAAATAGCATCGAAAGCATTACCTATGCAATGGTTTTGTTGAGTAAAGATGAAGCATTACAACAAACTTTAATAGCAAAAGGATTAGAAAGACAAGCAGTATTTAGTTGGGATAAAACGGCCGAATTACTTTGGAAAAGTTGCTTAAAAGCAATGGAATA
>CAISTO010000075.1 GCA_903888395.1 uncultured Bacteroidota bacterium
ATAAAAATCTTGTACCAAACGCATATTTGCTTGCCAAGCAGCAAGAGTTGCCACGTCTTCTACATGGTAACCCTCCCAAAGTCCGTCACTGTCTCTAAAAGTTTTCAAACCACTTTCAGCACTAATTCCAGCACCACTTAATACAACTAGTTTTTGTTTCATTTATTCTAAAATTTAAAGATTGCGAAGATTAGAAAATTTTATGGTTTAGAAAATCACTGCAGTTATTGAATTATTAGCTTAACATCTTAAACAAATATTTCCCGCGGATTTCGTATATTACCGCAGATGTTTTCGAACATTTTCGGAATCAAAATTTTTAAGATTTTAGGATTTTTAAGATTTCTAATTTTTCAAATTATCTCAAATGGTAAAGGTTTTTATTAATTGCTAATTCAAAATCCAAAATCTAACATTCAAAATTCCATTTCACAAATCACAATTCACAAATATTTTTTACTATAATTGCCTACATGAAAAAACTTTTTACATTCATAGCAATTTGCTTTACTAGTGCTAGTTTATTGGCACAAACTTACGATTATAGAAGTTTGCAAAATCCTCATTATTGGAAAAACAAAATGCCAAATGGTGCTTATTGGCAACAAGATGTATTGTATAAAATCAAAGCTAATTTAGACGATAAAACCGATATTATTTCAGCCAGTGAGGAACTGACTTATTATAATAATTCGCCTGATACTTTGACTTTTGTATATTTTCATTTGTACCAAAATGCGTTTGTAAAAGGTGCCTATTTAGAAAACTTAAACTTGGCGAATAATTTTAAACAAAAATTTGGAAAATATGAAGCCAACGGACAAGGAACAACCATTGAAAACATTTCGGTAAATGGTGTAAATTTAAAAACCAGTTTAGATAATTCCATTATCAAAGTTTGGTTAACCGAACCTATTTATCCCAACGGGCAATGCACATTCAATTTGAACTTTAAAACTTATTTTGATGATGGTGGAAACCAACGCAGGCGCATGAAAATGTATAAAGACGCTTGGGGGAACAAACATTTTAATGGAGTTCATTGGTATCCGCGTATATGTGTTTACGACCGAAAGTTTGGCTGGGAAACTGACCAACATTTAGGCAAAGAATTTTATGGCGACTTTGGTCAATTTGAGTTAGAATTATCTTTCCCCAATAATTATATTTTAGATGGAACTGGTGAATTGCAAAACGAAAATGAAGTATTGCCAACGGCACTCCGAGAAAAATTGGACTTAAAGAATTTTGCTAAAAAACCTTGGGATTCAGCGCCAGATTCTACCATTGTAAAACGTGATGGAAGTATAAAAACATGGAAGTTCAGATCAGTAAACACGCACGATATTGCATGGAGTGCAGATCCTACATACAGAATTGGAGAAGTTCAATTACCATTGAAAAATGATAATAATAGAATTGTGCGTTGCATAGCTTTGGTGCAAGAACCACATGCAAGCGGTTGGCAAGATGCAGCTTTATTCTGTTCAAAAATAATTGAACTTTATAGCAATGATATTGGCGTTTATGCTTATCCGAAAATGATAGTGGCCGATGCAGCTGATGGCATGGAATATCCAATGATTACTTTAGATGGCGGAAGAAGCCCAGGATATTATGGTTTGTTTGCACATGAAATTGGCCATAATTGGTTTTTTGGAATGGTGGGAAATAACGAAACTTATAGAGCAAGTTTAGATGAAGGATTTACCCAATTTTTAACGCATTGGAGCATGAGCAGATTGTTTCAAGAAAATCCAATTGTGAACACAAAAAATAAGTACATTAAAAAGTATTATAGACCTTTACCTTTATTAGACCAAAATGTATATTTGGGTTATGTACGTGATGCTATCAACGATGATGATCCTGCTTTAAATACACATAGCGATGACTTTAATGGAGCTTTGAATCATGGTGGTGGATATGGAAATGTGTATTATAAAACTGCTACCATGTTATATAATTTACAATATGTATTAGGCGAAGATTTGTTTCAAAAATCAATGCAGCATTATTTTAACCAATGGAAAATGGCTCACCCCTATTTTGAAGATTTCAGGGCAAGTATTATTCAATACACTAAAATAGATTTGAACTGGTTTTTTGACCAATGGTTAGAGACTACTAAGAAACTAGATTATGCAGTTAAAAAGGTTAATAGGGTTGATAAGGTTGATGGAGTTAATGAAGGAACAAATTTTGAGATACATTTTGAACGCAAAGGACAAATGCAAATGCCAGTTGACTTTACTGTTTATACCAAAGATTCAAGTTTTAAATTTTTAATTCCTAATACTTATTTCGCTAAAAAAACAAATGCAACCATACTTCCAGCTTGGAAAGGTTGGGGAATATTAAATGAAACTTACACGGCTAAAATCACATTGCCTGCAGGCAGTAAAATAACAAATATTCAAATTGATCCAAGTTACCGATTAGCTGATATCAAACAATTAGACAACAGTTTAAAATGTCCAATTCTATTTACTTTCGACCATCAAATTAGTAACTCAATGGACCGAAAACATTATATTTTAAAATGGCGTCCTGATGTTTGGTATAATAATTACGATGGCGTAAAAGTAGGTTTACATTTGAACGGAAATTACATGAACCAGAAACATGTATTTTCATTTACTACATGGTACAACACTGCATTAGCTACAAATTACAATGAGGAAACTTATAATAAAAGTAGCAATATTTATCCTGTTCATTATAATTTAATTTACCGCCACCGAGTTGCAAAGCAATTAGATTTTGATTTACAATCACGTTTATTGGATGGTTTGTTCATGAATAAAATTGGGTTCAATAAAACTATTCACAATACAGTTTATAAAGCAAACATAAAAAGTATGCGCAGGGTTCAAAAATATTATTTACCGTCTTATTCAAATATTAATATTAAGGGACTTTCTTTTTATCCCGACATTACCAGTTACGACCAATGGAATAATACTTTGAACTTAGAAATAGATCATAATTATAATATTGGAATTGGAGCTGGAAAAGTAATAATTGGCATGCGAACCTCAGCTATATTCTCCGACTTTGATTATGCAAGTTTGTACTTAAATTTAGTACAATATAATAGCTTTAAAAAGTTTGAATTAAAAACAAGAATATTTGCACAATACATGAGTGGAACCAATGCCGCACCTGAATCGCAGTTATATTTGTCGGGTGCAAATATGGAAGAAATGGTGGAAAACAAATTCACGCGTTCAGCTGGTATTTTACCTGCAAGTTGGTTTGATTATGGAGCAAGTACCAATCATTTTCAAATGGGTGGAGGATTAAATATTAGAGGATTCGCAGGTTATTTATTACCAGTAAATAATGGCATTGATCAATACTTTTTATACAAAGGAAATTCAGGTGCTTCAGTAAGTTTGGAATTAGAATACGATAAGTATTTTAACATTCCTGCACGAGGAATTTTCAAGAATTTACATTTGGATAGTTACTTGTTTTTAGATGCTGGAATTTTAAAAAGTAATGCTGCTAAAATATCTGAAACCAATTCGCAAACAAGTGTCATAACAACCAATTTATTGGCAAGTGCAGGACCAGGTTTTGCATTAACTATTAAACGTTGGAGTTATTTTGATGGCATCAAACCTTTAACCATTCGTTTTGATATGCCATTGTATTTAAGCAATGTGCCTTATGTAGATAGTGACAATATCATATTCAGGTGGCAGTTTGGAATTAACAGATGTTTTTAATTTATTAAATAAAAAAATAAAATAGGTTATGGGCTTAGGATCAGAATTCAAAGAGTTTGCCATGAGGGGCAGCGTAATCGACTTAGCAGTTGGTGTGATTATTGGAGCAGCTTTTGGAAAAATAGTTGACTCCTTGGTAAACGATATTATTATGCCAATTGTTGGTATTTTAATTGGTGGTTACGACTTTAGTAAACTATCGTATAAAATTGGTGAAGCCGAAATAAAATATGGTAATTTTATTCAAATTTTATTGGACTTTTTATTCATAGCATTTGTGTTATTCATGATAATAAAAGCCATGAATAAAATGAAACGTAACCAAGCATAAATGATTTAAAAATAATCACAAAAAAGCCAACTGAGAGATTAGTTGGCTTTTTTTGTCTATGTTATTTTCTTTATTCATCAATGCGAGGAACAAAGCAATTTTAACTTATCATGATGAGATTGCTTCGTGCCTCGCAATGACGTATACTATTTACAACCCAGCAACAGGCTTGTTTTTAGGGTACCTTATTTCGTAAGTAAAAGTAATTTTCTTACTGTCTTTTGAACCTAATTTGAGTCTCCATTTTAGTTTACCAGTTGGTTCATCTAACTCAGCATTATCGCCATCAATCAATGTTACTTTTATTTCGTTAGTACCTTGTACAATTGGAATTTGATCTTCTAACTCCATTTCTATGGCAATATTCTTGGTGTTTCTAACCATTAATTCTATGGTTCTTATTTCTATTTTCTCATTATCAATAAATTTAACCTTGAACTTTTCTTTTATTTTTTTGCGAGAAATGGCAATACTTTTATCCCTGCCTAAATTTACGCTCAAAGTATCGCTGGTGCTAAATGCGTCTAAGTACATTTCACCCACATAAGTTCCATCGAAGTATAAACGCGCATTTCCGGGAATTATATTCATGTCTTCCCAACCCACAATTTTAGCTTGTAAAAAAGCATCGGTACATAATTTTGGTACTGCAGCAAAAGCTAATTGCATTGGTACATTTCGTTGATTGATTAATACTTTATGCGCCCTGCCATCGCTAGCAATATTATAATTTAACTTGATTTCATATTCTGTTCTTATCAAATTCTGACTGATATTGATATAATCAGTCAATGGTTTTTCTTCAATTTCTGATTGACTATAATCTTCTGCTTTCATATCATCAGTTCCTACTGATTTTTTTGTGATGGCTTGAATTGGAACCATGGCATTGGATAAATAATTCACATTAGGTGATTTTTTGAAGGCCATAAAACTTAAATACCACGGACTTAATTCTGGTTTAGAATTAGCCTCATTTGGATTAGAAGTACTTAAAGTTAAATTAGCATTTTTCCAGTCCAGTCCTGAGTTTTGGGTTACATTGGCATAGTATTTTAATTGAAAATTATTGGTAATGGTTGATGCTTGTAAATCGTAT
>CAISTO010000076.1 GCA_903888395.1 uncultured Bacteroidota bacterium
AAAACCTGGAAAAGTATGTTGTTGCCGGATTTTTAAAAAACCTCACTTTTGTGGGGTTTTTTTATTTTATTTAACTACCATTTTTAACTATTTTTTTTATTCTATGTCACAAGATTTTACTTTTAAAAGAAGAACTTTTGGAATTATTAGTCATCCAGATGCTGGTAAAACAACTTTAACAGAAAAGTTTTTACTTTTTGGAGGTGCAATTCAAATTGCAGGTGCTGTAAAAAGTAATAAAGCAACTAGATCTGCAACTTCTGATTTTATGGAAATTGAAAAACAACGTGGTATTTCCGTTGCCTCTTCAGTTATGGGTTTTGATTATAATGGTTACAAAGTTAATATTTTGGATACACCAGGGCATAAAGATTTTGCTGAGGATACTTATAGAACATTAACTGCAGTTGATAGTGTTATTTTAGTGATTGATTGTGTTAAAGGAGTGGAGGAACAAACTAGAAAATTAATGGAAGTTTGTAGAATGAGAAACACACCAGTAATTGTTTTTATTAATAAAATGGATAGAGAAGGACAAGATCCATTTGATTTACTAGATGAAGTAGAAAAGGAATTAAATATCCATACTCGACCTTTAACCTGGCCAATTGGTATTGGTTCAAGTTTTAAAGGAGTTTATAATTTATACGATAAAAAACTACAATTATTTTCTCCTGATAAAAGAAAAATAGCTAATGATATACATGATATTGAATCCTTAGAATCTATAGAACTTGATAAAATAATTGGTGAGAAAGCTGCTCATAAACTTCGAGATGATGCTGAATTAGTGGAGGGAGTGTATGAACCTTTTAATAGAGAATTATATTTAGATGGTTATTTAGCCCCAGTATTTTTTGGTAGTGCAATTAATAATTTTGGTGTAAAAGAATTATTAGACACTTTTGTGCAAATTGCTCCAGAACCAAGATCAAGGTATACAGAAACAAGAGAAGTACAACCAGATGAAAAGAAATTTTCAGGTTTTATATTTAAAATACACGCTAATTTAGATCCAAATCATAGAGATAGAATTGCATTTTGCAGGATTGTTTCAGGAAAATTTGAAAGAAATAAATTTTATCAGCATACTAGATTAGATAAAAAGGTAAGATTTTCTAGTCCTACTAGTTTCATGGCTAATGAAAAAAGTGTAGTAGATGAAGCATATCCTGGAGATGTAGTTGGTTTATATGATACAGGTTATTTTAAAATTGGAGATACTTTGACTGAGGGCGAAATGATTAATTTTAAAGGTATTCCTAGTTTTTCTCCAGAAATATTTAAAGAATTAGAAAATAAAGATCCTTTAAAAACTAAACAGTTAGAAAAAGGAATTATGCAATTAACTGATGAAGGTGTTGCACAATTATTTGTTCAACAACCTGGAAATATTAAGATAATTGGTACAGTAGGTGAGTTACAATTTGATGTTATTCAATTTCGATTATTACATGAATATGGAGCTTCTTGTTCTTTTAGGCCGTTGAATTATGAAAAAGCAAGTTGGTTTACTTCGAATGATAAAAAAGCTTTAGAAAGATTTACAACTTTAAAACGTCATAATATAGCTTTTGATAAAGAAGGAAGACCTGTTTTTTTAGCAGATAGTTTATGGTCATTGAAAATTAATCAAGATAATTTCCCCGAATTATCATTCCATTTTACTTCAGAATTTAAAACCGAAAATCAATAATTATTTTAGTTTGATATTTTCTTCGTATTGAGAGATATATTTTTCAAGGCTAATTTTATTTATTAATTCTTTAATTAATAAATAAGGAATTTCATTTACTTTTTTGAATCGAACACAGCCTTTGCCCATGTCTAATTTATGTTTAGCATGTTTTGGATATTCAGCTACAAACCAATCTAATATTTCCGTACTTCCATAAATTCCTAAATGATGAAGTACGATGAAGTTTTTTTGCGAACCAATATTTATATAAGGTAAAGGTAGTTTTGGGTTACAATGATAACCATTTGGATAGACTGATTTAGGAACAACATAACCAATCATTCCATAACTCATTACTTCTTCAAAACCATCAGGAATATTATTTTTAATTATATTCCTTAAAGTACTCATTGGAAGTTTTCTTTCTTCAGGTAATTCAATTAAATACTTTTCAACTGTTTCGGAATTTGATTTCATATTATTTGCAAATTTATTTTAAACCATTAATTTTTAGTAATTATTTTTTTGCAAAAACATTTCACATACATTTGCGGTTCAATAAGTATAAACAATTTAAATTTTAAATAATATGACAATGTTAGTAGGCCGTAAGGCTCCAGTTTTTAGTGCAAGTGCCGTTATAAACGGTGGTGATTTTGAAGATAATTTTTCGTTAGAGCAATATGTTGGAAAAAAGCATGTACTGTTTTACTTTTATCCATTAGATTTTACCTTTGTTTGTCCAACTGAAATTATTGCTTTTCAAAAAAGAATTGCAGAATTTGAATCACGTAATGTGCAAGTTGTAGGTTGCAGTATTGATAGCAAATTTAGCCATTGGGCATGGTTAAATACACCTCAAAATGATGGAGGAATTCAAGGTGTAGAATATCCTTTAGTAGCTGATGTGAATAAAACAATCGCTCATAATTTTGGTGTTTTGGCTGGTCATTATGACTACAACGAAAACAATAATTTGATTTGGATTGGTAATTTAGGTGAAGATGCAGTTGCTTATCGTGGATTATTTTTAATCGATAAAGAAGGAATTGTTCGCCACCAAGTGGTAAATGATATGCCATTAGGACGTAATATTGACGAAGCTTTACGTATGATTGATGCTTTACAATTTTTTGAGGAAAAAGGTGAAGTTTGTCCTGCAAATTGGGAAAAAGGAAAAGATGGTATGAATGCAACTGCTGAAGGTGTGGCAAGTTATTTATCGAACCATTAATTCAAAATTGCAAAGCAATATTGAATGCAAATAAATTTTAAAAATATAGGCTGTCTCAAAAAAGGCAGCCTATTTTCGTTTGGTAAATTGTGCGATAATTTTTTCAAAAAAATCAATAAGATAAGACATGAGGAAATTCCATAGGAATCTCCTTTGCTTGTCAACTAATTTAGTTAATGTTGAAGTATTTTCTTTTTTCTTTTTCCATTGCTGAAAAAGAAACAAAAAAGCTAGACAAAATTATGCTTCCACGCGCAAGGCCAAGGCTGGCCCGCTACCGATACATCGGTATGTTGGGCTAACGCACATCGTTAATGGAATTTAGAAAATAGAATTTAGTTTTCGCTAACAAAAGCTATGTTTTCTATGAATCTATGTTTTTATTTTAAAAGGGGTTTATTTATTCAAGAAATTCTTGGCTAATGATTTCAAAATTTTCCCGCCTCTACTTTTGTAAGCAGGTAATGCTCCTTCCATGTGCATTTCAATAGAATCATATAATTCGTGGGCTAAATCGGGTTCTTGAATTGTTAAATTATAAAGTACTGTCATAGCAAAAACCCTGATGGCCACAGCTTCTTTTGAGTTGTTTAACAATTGAAAACAATACTCCATAGTTATTCCTTGAAGTTTTTTAGGAATGTTGGTAAACTGTAACATACGCACCATATTTCGTTTAATGGCATCATGAACAGGTTGGTTCAATAACTCAATAACAGTTTTTAAATAAGGTTGAATTAATTGGTCTATATTTTTATCATTAATACTTGGTATAACCCAAGCTGCACGTTTAGCCATTTCTAAATCTTTACCAATAATTATTTCAATTAATTCAGCAAAACGTTCTTTGCTATAACCAATATAATTAGCAACTTCAATGTTGGTTTTTTTACTTCTTTCTTTTTGTAAAATGGTAATTAAGTTCATTTAATAATAATCAAATCAATATTCATGCTTCGACAAGCTCAGCAACCGATAATTCAACATCCATGCTTTGACTTCGCTCGGCAACCGTTTACTTTATCATCTGTTTCAATTCGCTTAATTTCATTAAAGCTTCTATAGGAGTTAGTGTGTTGATGTCTATACTTTCCAAACTCTTTTTCATGTTTTCTAACTCAGGATTTTCCACTTGAAACATGCTTAACTGAATGGTTGGTGATTTAACTTTTATGTTGGAATTTTTTCCAATTCCTTCGGTTCTATCTTGCTCTAATTGTTTCAAAATTTCACCTGCTCGGTTAGTTACAGTAATTGGAATTCCAGCCATTTTAGCCACATGAATACCAAAACTATGTTCACTTCCGCCCAATGCTAATTTGCGTAAAAACAACACTTTTTTATCGGTTTCTTTTACTGCAATATGGTAATTTTTGATGCCATTATCGGGTTGTTCTAACTCGTTTAACTCGTGGTAATGTGTGGCAAAAAGTGTTTTAGGCTTGTAAGGATGTTTGTTTAAGTATTCTGCAATTGCCCAAGCAATAGAAACGCCATCGTAAGTAGCAGTTCCGCGACCAATTTCATCTAATAATATCAAACTGTTTTTAGATATATTGTTCAAAATACTGGCAGTTTCGGTCATTTCTACCATAAAAGTACTTTCGCCTGCACTTAAATTATCGCTTGCACCAACGCGGGTAAATATTTTATCTACCAAACCAATATTGGCTTGGCTTGCTGCCACAAAACAACCCATTTGTGCCATTAAAACACACAAAGCAGTTTGGCGTAACACCGCAGATTTACCACTCATATTTGGCCCAGTTAAAATAATCATTTGCTGCTTTTCATTGTCCAAAAAAGTATCGTTGGCAATGTATGCTTCGCCAATTGGCAATTGTTTTTCAATAACCGGATGGCGCAAATCAATTAAGTTTAACTCATGCGATTCATTTAATATTGGTCTGCAATAATTATTGTTTTCTGCTAATTCGGCAAAAGCAAAAAGGCAATCAATTTTAGCCAAAACAATGGCATCTTGCTGAATAGGTAAAACGTAATCTTGCAAAGCAGAAATCAAATCGTTATAAAGCCTTTCTTCTATTACTCCAATTTTATCTTCGGCACCTAAAATTTTCTCCTCGTAATGTTTTAACTCCTCGGTGATGTATCGCTCCGCATTGGTTAAAGTTTGCTTTCTAATCCACTCAGGCGGCACTTTATCTTTATGCGAATTAGTTACTTCTATGTAATAACCAAACACGTTATTGAACGAAATTTTTAAACTTGTAATTCCTGTTGCTTGTTGCTCGCGCAATTGCATTTGCAACAAATAATCTTTTCCGCCAAAAGCAATGGCTCGGAGTTCATCTAATTCTTTGTTTACTCCTGCATTAATTACATTGCCTTTATTGGCAGCGATTGGTGCTTCTGGGTGTAATTCTTTTTCGATTTTATCAATAGCCCATTGGCAAATATTTATTTGGTCAGCTAGCTTTTGTAGTAATGAATTATTTTGTTGTAAAAATAATTTTTTTAAAGGTTCTAATTGCTTAAGCGAACGGTTCAATTGTTGCAATTCTCTTGGGCTAATGCGCCTCATGGCTAGTTTAGAAACTATGCGTTCTAAATCGCCAATTTGTTTTAAAATATCAATCACCTGAACCCTAAAACTTTTTTGTTGCTTGGCAAAATCTACAATATTTAGTCGTTCGTTTATTTGCGTTAAATCTTTTAAAGGCAAAACCATCCAACGTTTAAGCAAACGAGCGCCCATGGGCGTAATGGTTTTATCTAAAATATTAATTAATGCAACACCTTTGTCATTGCTACTTTGAATGAGTTCAAGGTTGCGAATGGTAAATCTATCTAACCAAACATATTTGTCTTCATCTATGCGGCTAATACTTTGAAAATGACCAATTTGTTCGTGATGTGTTTCGGCTAAATAATGCAAACAAACGCCTGCAGCGGTTATTGCCATTGGCATTTCCTGAATTCCAAATCCTTTTAAATTTTGGGTATTAAAATGATTGAGTAACTTTTCGTAACTATATTGGTATTGAAAGATCCATTCATCTAATTGATAACTGTAAAGTTTTTCGCCAAATTTTTGTTTAAAAAAGTTAAACTGCTTTTTAGAAACCAACACTTCCGAAGGTTTAAAACCTTGCACTAATTTATCAATATATTCCAACGAACCTTGCGAAGCCATAAACTCACCAGTTGATAAATCTAAAAAAGCAATTCCAGCTTCTTTTTCATTATCTAAGTGTATGGCGCAAAGGTAATTATTGCTTTTATTGTCAAGTATTTTATCGTTATAACTAACACCTGGAGTTATAAGTTCGGTTACACCACGTTTTACAATGGTTTTCGTCATTTTTGGATCTTCCAATTGGTCACAAATAGCAACTCTTTGACCGGCACGAACTAGTTTCGGTAAATAAGTATCTAAGGAATGATGAGGGAATCCGGCTAACTCTATAAAAGTGGCTTGTCCGTTGGCACGTTTGGTTAAAACAATACCTAAAATTTCAGCAGTTTTAATGGCATCGGTACCAAAAGTTTCGTAAAAATCGCCCACACGAAACAGCAAAATAGCACCAGGATATTTGGTTTTTATGGTGTTATACTGCCTCATTAAAGGCGTTTCGTTATCTGGATTATCGGGGTTATGTTTCTTAGCCATTTTTGTTTTCCTATTTTATTGTTCCAATAAAATATTGCTGTGCAAAATAGTTAATATGGTTATGAATGTTTAGTGTGTGAATAATTTTTTGTTATTGATTTTATTTCTTTAGTTGATTTTCCTACATCACATCAATTCCTAGCTTTTTAACCCTTGACCAAATAGCTCCTTTAGTGCGGTTAAATTGTTTCGATAAATCTGTCATGCTCATGCCTTTTTGGTATAATCTTTTCAGTAAATCATCTTGCTCCTTGGCCCAAGGTTGGTAAGCTTCTTTTGGCTTTTTGTTAGTATTATAATCTTCCTGAACGCCATGATAAATTTTTGCATCCTCATCGCTATAATTAATGATTCTGCGCTGTGCAGGTTTAAAAGTTTTAGCAGGTTCTTTTTTAGGTGTTTTTTCTTCAGTTTTTTTCGCGATAATATCTATTTGTGGAGCAGTTGGAAAATCTTTTGGCATCAAATCTTGATGAATTTTTAACTTATTTTTAGTTCGAGTAACAGCTACATATAGTAAGTTTATTTCTTCATTTAATTTTGGAATACTTAACTCAAATTCTTCCGATAGTTCCTTGTTTTCATTCTTTAGCTTTTCAAGTTTGTCCTCTGTAATAAAATCATTTACTAATTCCACGCTGTCGTACTCCATTCCTTTGCATCTATGCACCGTTGAGAAAATTATTTCTGCCTTGTGTTTGTCAGCATTATCAACGTGTTTGCTTTTGATGGTTTTTATAATATCATATATTTCGTTCTCATATTCTTTTACCATTTCAAGCATCATTCCTAGCTGTTTATCTTCTGTTTTTCTAATATAATCTTCTAGTTCATCTATGTCTTTCATGCCTTTTATCAAAGCATCTTTTATTTGCATTTTTTTGCCATTAAATAAGTTTAATACATCATATAGCGAAGTGCCATCATCGGCATAAGTATAAGAGTTTATATTTCCTTCAAAATAAATGTATTTTACTTTGGTGTTTTCAGTAATAAATTCAATGGCATTTAGAATCAATCCTAAGTTAGTTCGGGCAATAATGGCTTTGGTTTTCCCAATTTTATCAGCGCCTTTTCCCGAAATATTTATTGAAATTGGGGCATTGAAATGGTCTTTCCATTTTAAAATATCAATGGCTAAATTAGCTACATTTTGACTAAACCTAAAGCTACTTGATAAATTAAATGATTTAAAATCGGCTTGTGCTAAAGAGTTAACAGCATACCTCCATCCATATATTTGCTGATGGGTATCGCCAACAATTACTTTGGTAGCTGATTGGTTTAAAAACGTGTGAAGCATGGCTGGTGATGCGTCTTGTCCTTCGTCAAATAATATATAATCGTAAGATAAATTTGGATTCAATAATTGAAATTTTTTTAAGTAAAAATCGTGTGTAATTTCAATTTCACCTTTGTCCATTTTAGCCAAAAGTTTGCGTGCTTGCTGAACTATTTCATCGTAATATTTGGTAACAAATGCTTTTGCTTTACTTTCAGTAATTAAACTCAAATAGTTTAAATCCTGCACTTTATTTTTATTGCTATTGCAAAAATAAGCGACCAATTTATTGATGTGATTGGCTACAATATATGAAGCATGTTTTTCGCCTTTCACCTGAATATATAACAAATCAACAATTTCTTGAGTTTTATATTCTTGAGGTCTAACGTTATAGTTGCTTCGCAATACAATGTGTTTGTATGCTAACGAATGAGCGGTTTCTACTTGCACATTTTTTAAACCACTTTCAGCAAACTTTTTTACTGCTTCTAACTTTACCGATTTGTTAAAAGCCAAATATAAAATCCTGCTATTTGCTGGCCTAGCTTTAGCGTATTCTATAATGGTGGTGGTTTTTCCGGAGCCCGCTACCGCATTAATTTTTATATTTCCAGTGGAATTGATAATGTCTAGTTGCTCTTGCGTTAAATTCATAAAAGGATTGCGAAAGTAGGAATTATAATTTCAAATTTAGGAAATTGATTTATAAATTATGAATAAAAAATGAAATTTAGATTATAATTATTTTTGTTAAATGATAACTGATAGCAGAAAAAATAAAAAAGAATTTTTAAATCTAACAAAAACAGCAAATTGTAATTTGCAAACAGTAATTTGTTTGAAAAATTTGCTGTTAGGTAAGGAAGAAATATTGGTTGTTAATTTAGGTAATTTTTTGTTTGAACACAATTAAATGCATTGAATAACCATAACCTTGTGTTTTTTAAACAAGCTGCTTTTTACTTATTAGTATACTTCAAATTCAAAAAAGTAAATATACTTGAGCATGGTAAAGCAAAAGATAATCCTTCTACACCCTTATCAATAACTTTTAATGTAATTACTCCTAATACCAATCCATCTTTGTTAATTAATGGGCCACCACTATTTCCTGGACTAACACTTACATCTGTTTGAATATATGACTTATCGTCTAATAGCCTATTGCCACTAACTATTCCTTTACTTACTGTTTGAGATAGTTTTTGATTGGATGGCGTTCCAATGGCATAAACTTCAGCACCAATTTGATTGTTATCTTCACTTTCTGATAATAAAAAAGGTTTGAATCCATTGCCACTTACTTTTATCAATGCTAAGTCATTGTTGATATCTGTTCTTATTACATCGCCAACAAATGATAGGTTGTTTGATAAAATAATATTTACTTTTTTACTGTTTTTAACAACATGGTAATTGGTAACAATCATTCCGTTTTCAGAAATAAAAAAACCGCTTCCATGTCCACTGTTATCGCCTGTTGTAACAGTTACCACTGATGAAGTTAAATCTTTTAAGTTAAGTTTATTTGCTTTAGTAGGTTTTTGAATTGTAATTACCTCTCCAATAGAAGTTTCTAATAACTCCTCTGTATTTTTTTTTGTATTTTCATAAAGCTCTTTACTGTTTGATAAAAACATTAAGAAACTATTTTCAAAGGAACTTAAAAGGGAGTTATTTAATCCGATAGATTTATCTAAATTGTAAGATTCAATGACTTCGGTTTTAACTAATTCATTGGTTAACAAATTGGTTAATGTCCATTTGGTAGTTAGTTTACATTCCACATTTTTTAAAGATAAACCAAAGTCGTTTTTTATATCTATTCCTTTAATTTGTGCTTCAATTTTATAGCCATTATTATTAAATTCCTTTGGAACATTAAATCCATAATCTTTCAACGAGTTATTTACAATTACTTCTAATTCTTCTGATTTAACGTTGACAGTATTTTCCCATAAAATATCGGAATACTCCTTTCCTTGAAAAAAGTTGGTGCCTATTTTTTCTCCAATTTTTATTTTAATATTCACATCTGAGCAACCAATTGGCAATTGATTTTTAAGTTCGTTTGTTTTAGGAATTTTTACTCCATGCCAAATAATCTTGTTAGCATATAGTTTTTTGTTTGCACCCGAAAGCGCATCGAAAGAAAAGAAAGCCGCGGGTATTGCAAATTGCATCAGCATAGCAGTATTTAAACGAGACATTTGCCCGCCATCTGCATTATTTCCAATGCTCGCATAGAATGGAAAAGCCAATATCATACTGGCAAAATTTAAAAAAATTTTTGGATTTACTTCTGGATAATAATTTGAAACAACATCTTTATATCCTTCTTTTTTTAAAACAACAGTATGCTTTTTGTTAGATGCTAGTTTAATAAAACCAGATTCAATGATTTGTTTTTTTTCATCAACAATAACAGAAGTACTATCATCCATATTTAAATTTATTTTAGTGGTGTTGCCTGAAAAAATAGTAGCACAAGATGAAAGTATAACTAAAATAGAAAATAGTATTGTAATTGATAGATTGATGTTTTTATTTTTCATGTATTCGTTTAAATTTTAAATATAAAATGAAATCAAAGGTTTTTGAAATATGTTAACTTCTTTACCGATTTGCAATTTTAGTTTATTATTTTGTTTCAAACAAAAAAAGCGACCCTTTTGAGTCGCTTTATTTATTGCCGTTGTTGGCGACCTCGCCAACATCAAATATTGCAGGTGAGGACACCTGCAATGGCTGCATTTTCCTTAGTTAGCTTGGCTAGCTTTTGGAGCTGCGTCTAATATTTCTTGGCTTACACCGCTGGAGTATTGATCAAAGTTTTTAACAAACATATTTCCCAATTTATTTGCTTGTGCATCGTAAGCATCTTTATCAGCCCAAGTATTGCGTGGATTTAATATTTCAACGGGTACATTCGGACAAGTAGTTGGCATTTGGTAACCAAACACTGGATGTTGTTCAAATGTTACATTATTTAACTCACCGTTTAACGCTGCAGTAATCATGGCACGTGTGTATGATAATTTCATACGTGAACCAGTTCCATAAGCTCCACCACTCCAACCTGTGTTAATTAACCAAACATTTACATTAGGATTATCTTTTAATTTTTTACCTAATAATTCAGCGTATTTTCCTGGGTGTAAAGGTAAAAATGCTTTACCAAAACAAGCGGAGAAAGTAGCCGATGGCTCAGTAACACCAGCTTCTGTACCCGCTACTTTAGCAGTGTAACCACTAATGAAACTATACATGGCCTGGCCTACATTTAATTTAGAAATTGGAGGCAATACACCAAAAGCATCTGCTGTTAAAAAGAAAATGTTTTCTGGCGTTTTTCCTACCGAAGGCACAGCAATATTATCAATTAAATTAATTGGATAAGCAGCACGTGTATTTTCAGTTACTGAAATATTTGTATAATCAACAGTAGAAGTTCCTGGAATAAAACGCGTGTTTTCAACCAATGAACCAAATCGGATGGCATCAAAAATTTGAGGCTCTTTTTCTTTGGTTAAGTCTACACATTTTGCATAGCAACCACCTTCAAAGTTAAATACTGAATCTTCAGCCCAACCGTGCTCATCATCACCAATTAACTTACGATCTGGATCAGCACTCAAAGTAGTTTTACCCGTACCCGATAAACCAAAGAATACAGCAGTATCGCCATTTTTACCAATGTTTGCCGAGCAATGCATTGATAAAGTATTGCGCTCTTGAGGTAATACATAGTTTAACACAGTGAAAATACCTTTTTTCATTTCGCCTGTGTAACCGCTACCACCTACTAAAATAATTTTTCTTGAAAAATCAATGATAGAGAAGTTATGTTGACGAGTTCCATCTTCAGCAGCAATGGCTTTAAAGCTTGGCGCATTTAAAATTAACCATTCTGTTCCAAAATTAGCTAACTCGCTAGCTTCAGGACGAAGGAATAAGTTATTACAAAATAAATTATGGTAAGCAGTTTCGTTTACAACAGTTACATTCAATCTGTAACGAGGATCAGCACAAGCATAAGCATGACGCATATATACTTTTTTACCAGCGTAATGAGCAATTACTTTGTTCATTAATTTTTCAAATTTATCGCTTTCGAAACGATTATTAACATCGCCCCACCAAACTGTGTTTTCAGTTTTAGCATCCACCACACAAAATTTGTCTTTAGGCGAACGGCCCGTAAATTCACCGGTATCGGCCATTAAAGCACCAGTGTCTGTTAATAAGCCTTCGCCATTAATAATTGCATGGCTAACTAACTCAGCTGGGGTAAGGTTTTGGTGTGCAGATGAAGCGCTTTCCAAAATCCTATTTACGATTGAAATATTTGTCATAATTCAGGTTTTTAATAAATAATTATATGCGAAAGTATTTTTTTATTTGATTTTAAAAAGCACTTTTTATTTTGAAACTGCTTGCAATGATTAAAATCAAAAAAGTATAAATGTAACTTCAGTTAGTAAATTGATTGAATTGATTAAATTTTCTTAATGTTTTATAAGTAATGAGCGTGATTTTATTGCATTGCAATTTGCTAAAAAAATTAAAATCATTTTTAAGTAAATCTGCTTCAATTGAAGTGCTTTTTACATTAAAACGTTTCAACATTTATGGAACCCAAAATTTTAAATAAAATAATTATATTCGCTCCTTCAAAAATAATTTAAAATTGAATGTTTGATAGAGAAAGACCTAGTTTTGAGGAAAGCAATAATGTAACTGTTCAAAGGTGTTTTTATGCTTATGAATTTGCCAAACCTTACATAACTGATAAAGTTACTGCCGATATTGGTTGTGCCGATGGATATGGAACTCAGTTTTTAGCTGATTTTACAAAGTCGACAGTTGGTGTAGATTACAGTGAAATTACTATTGCAGAAGCAAGAGCGAAACACGCTGGCAAAACAAATTTAACTTTTAAAGCGGGAAAAGTTCCGCCAATCCCTTTGGAAGATGAAAGTATGGATGTGATTACTGCGTTTCAATTTATTGAACATATTGAGCTTCGTAAAGCTTTTATGGAAGACGTAAAACGTGTGTTAAAGCCAGGAGGAGTTTTTATTTGTACTACTCCAAATATAAAAATGAGCATTGCGCGAAATCCTTTTCATGTGTTTGAATATACTTTTGATGAAATGCAGAAAGAGGCTTCAAGTGTTTTTTCGAGTATAGAATTGCAAGGATTGCAAGGCAATGAAATAGTTAATAAATACTACGATGATAATTCAAAATGGGCAAAACGTATTTTGATGTTTGATCCTTTTGGTTTACACAAATTAGTTCCATCAAATTGGTTGATTGCACCTTATAATTTTTTAACAAGTTTAATGCGTAAAAATTTGAAAGAAACCAATAACGATACACTTACTATTACTTCCAAAGATTTCTTTTTAACAAAAGACAATTTGGATATAACTTGGGATATTTATTTAATAGCTCACAAATAATTTTATTTAAAAACAATATGAAAGGTACAGGATTAGCTTTAATTACACCATTTAAAAAAGATTTTACTATTGATTTTGATGCATTATCAAATTTAATTGAACATGTTATTAATGGTGGTGTTGAATATGTAGTTGCGTTAGGAACTACTGGCGAAAGTGTAACTTTAAACAAGGACGAAAAGAAGCAAGTTTATCAATTTATTCAACAGCAAGTAAAAGGCCGAGTGCAATGTGTAGCCGGCCTTGGCGGTAATTACACCGCTGAATTAGTTGATTATATCAAAGCTTTTGATTTTACAGGTTATGAAGCTGTACTTTCTGTAAGTCCGTATTACAACAAACCCAATCAAGAAGGAATTTTTCAGCATTTTATGCAAGTGGCTATTGCCAGTGCAAAGCCAATTATTTTATACAATGTTCCCGGACGAACCGGAAGTAACATGACAGCGGATACAACTATACGTTTGGCAAATGCTAATAGTAAATTTATAGCAGTAAAAGAGGCAAGTGGAAATTCGGAGCAATTCATGGATTTAATTCATCAAGCTCCAGCTGGTTTTTCGGTAATTAGTGGCGATGATAATTTGACGGTTCCTTTTATTTCTATGGGAATGACAGGTGTAATTTCTGTTATTGGACAAGCCTATCCTCAAAAGTTTTCAAATATGGTGCGTGCTGCTTTAAATAATGATATTGTTACAGCTCGTACCTTGCATTTTGAATTATACAATATCATGAAATCTATTTATTTAGATGGAAATCCGGGTGGAATAAAAGCGCTTTTAAATCAAATGGGTATATGTGAAAACATTGTTCGTTTGCCTTTGGTTCCAATTAATCACTCAGCCTTCGAAACCATCAAAAAACATTACCATGAAACTAAAGCTTAATTCGGTTTTATTATTGGTGATTTTATGCTTGGTTTTGGCTTGTAATCAAAAACCAAAGGAGCTTAAATTTAGTGATTATGAAATTTCCAAAATAAAATATCCAATTGAAGGTGACAGTTCGCGTGGCTTCACTTACGAGGCTATTATTCCTGTTTTTGAGGATGGTAGTCAACAATTAATAGATTCAATAAACATTTTTATAGGTCAAACATTTTTTGAACATAAAAACAATATAACCGATTTAAAAAAAATAGTTAAAGCAGAATCAGACAGTTTTTACCAAGATTATTTACGCGACTTTTCAGATTTTAACGAAGCTGATTTTCCGCTTACCTACAATTATATTTATAAATTTAATGTTGCGTTTCACAATACAAAATATGTAACACTAAAAAACGAAAGTTATGCATATACTGGAGGTGCACATGGGAATTATTCAACATTATATTATGTGTTTAGTGCAGAAAATGGTAAGCTTTTGTCAATAAATGATTTGGTAAGTGATACTTTAAAATTGCAAGAAATTGCAAAGCAACAATTTTATAAACTTAAAAATATTGATGTAAATAAATCAATTAATGATCAAGGATATTGGTTTGAGAAGAAATTATTTTCCTTGAATAATAATTTTGGGTTATTAAAAGACACTTTGATATTTACTTATAATCCTTATGAAATAACAAATTATGCAGAAGGACAAACGGAATTAAAAATTCCAATGAATTTATTAAAATAATCTACTTGTTTTCAAACAGCTAACTAATACGTATTAAAAAAATTAGGTTGGTTTTAATTTGGAAGTTGGATACAAAGCATAAAAAAAACAAAAATATATCAACTATCTATTTTTAAAATAAAAATAACGTATACTTGTAATATTATATGAAAAATTTTATATTATTTTTAATTCTTCAGTTAGTGGTTTTCAGTATGAAAGCTCAAAGTAATTTTGCAGTATACGGTAATGCGGGATTACCCGTAAACAATAATTTTGATAACCCTCCAACACATAGTGCATATTTAGACTTTGGATTTAGGTATTATTTACACAAGGGTCTTTCTGTTTCACTAGAGGCAAATACTGCTTTTTTTAAACAAAGTACGGATTTTACAAAAGCAAATGCAAACTACTTTACACAAACCAATGGTGTTGGTTTGGTAATAATGAACGAAACAAAAATTAGTTCACGTTCTCATATTGGAATAGGTATTGGAGGTTCAAATGGTTTTTTTTCTGGAAGGGCATATGCCCAAAATGAGCCATATTTTTATCAATTAAATCCTGGAGCACCACCTTCAATTAAAGATCCAGGTTATGGTATAAAGTTTTATCAAGAATTTTTGACTTTTAAAGCCCAAATTTTATACAAACACACTATTAATAAATATTTAGATACTCAAATAGGTTTAAGTCATCATTTTTCACAGGGATATTTTTTAGATATGCATGCTGGTGATGTAAAAGATAGAAAATATGATGAATATACCGTATTATTTGTAGGATTTGTATTTAAATTCAAAGAAAGTAAAAACCATGTAAAAGGTTCCTTTGGAGGTTCAAGAACTACTCCATTAAAATTAAGATGTCCTTCATTTTAGCAAGTTAAATTTTTCTGCATAAATATTTTTTCTGAAATCTTTGATTCATTCTGCATCAAAAGAAATAAAAAGTAACACGTTACAAATTCCTTAGTATTCAATTTCCAATTCCAGCAATTGTCTTAATGTAGCTAAATTTGGATTTTGTTCCACCATTTTGTTAAATTTATCTTCTACCGAAAGCGATTTTGTTTCGGGAATTAATGTATTATCTACTTCAAAATCTAAGTTTATTTGCGTGTTTTTTAAATTAATTCTAAAAAACTGCAACGCATTTAAACGTTGGTCTTCGCACAAAGTTCTTTCGTGATTACTGGCAAAAATTACACTAATTTTATCGTTCTCGTGAATGACTAATTTGCGTTCTTTCATAAAGCTTAAACTTGCTTTATCTAGTTGTGCTATAAATGCAATCCATGCATTATTTAAATCGGTTTCGGTATAAGCTTCATTCTGATTTACTACTACATTTTCTATTGAAGTTTCTAAATCATCATTGTTTGAAATATTTGTTTCCGATTTCAATTTTTCAGCAATTTGCTCTTTCTTTTGTATGAACAAATCATCTGTTTTTTTTCCAAACATTCCACCTGTTTTTGCAATTGTTGGCAATGGTGTGGCAACAGGTTTTGGCTCCTGAACAATGCTTGAAATTTCTGAAACTGACGTAATCGAATTTGTGTTGGTAGCTGTATTTACAGGAGTTAACACTGAATTGGTAGCAGCATTTTTAGTTGATTCTGCTTTTATATCAGTAGCAGAATCAGAAAAATCAACTATTTTTTTTTTAAGTCAACGTTACTATTTTGTAAGTTGATATACGATTGAATATGGCTTAATTTCATTAAGCATAATTCTACGTGCAGCCTCGCATTTTTCGATGATTTATAATCAAGCTCGCATTTGTTTAATAAATTCAATGCATTTAACATCAGCGCTGTATTACACGATTTGGCTTGCTCCAAAAACTTAACTGAAACACTTTGAGAAACCTCTAAAAGTTTAACAGTATCTGGATGTTTGCAAACCATTAAATTACGAATATGTTCGCTGAATCCACCAATGAAATGTAAGGCATCAAAACCATTGTTCAATATATCATCGAACAACAAAAGTAAACCAGCTAAATCTTCGTTTAACAATAAATTTACTGCTTTAAAATAATAATCGTAATCGAGTATATTTAAGTTATTAATTACATCTTGGTATTTAATATTATTTCCGCTAAAACTTACAATTCTATCAAAAATAGAAAGTGCATCGCGCATGGCACCATCTGCTTTTTGGGCTATAATGTGCAAAGCATCATCTTCAGCAATGATGTTTTCTTTATCGCAAATTTCACGCAATTGTTTTACGGCATCTTCAATTTTTATTCTATGAAAATCAAAAACCTGACAACGAGAAATAATGGTTGGTAAAATTTTATGTTTTTCGGTAGTTGCTAAAATAAATTTAGCATAAGGAGGCGGTTCCTCTAAGGTTTTCAAAAATGCGTTAAATGCATTTGCACTTAGCATGTGAACCTCATCAATGATGTATATTTTATAAGTTGCTCCTTGTGGCGCATAACGAACTTGATCAACCAAAGCCCTGATATCATCTACAGAGTTATTGCTGGCGGCATCTAATTCATAAATATTAAATGAGGCGTTGTTATTAAATGCATTGCAACTATCGCAATTGTTACAAGCTTCTAATTCAGGAGTTAGGTTGGTACAATTTATAGTTTTTGCTAGTAACCTAGCAGACGTAGTTTTACCTACACCACGAGGTCCGCAAAACAAAAAAGCATGTGCTAAATGTTTGTTTTTGATGGCATTTTTTAACGTTTGTACTACATGACCTTGGCCAATTACGGTATCAAAACTTGCCGGACGATATTTACGGGCCGAAACCACAAAATTTTCCATGTCCGCAATTAATTTTATTTTTTCCATATAATAAAATTTAACTGCTAATTGTGGATATTATTTTTGATTTAAGCTTCTGGAAACTGGTTTCTGCCTAAAATCCTAGTTATACATTCTCCAACGAATGCCTAACCTAAAAGTAGTTAAAGCCAATGGATTTCCGGGTGTACTATAAAATCCTTTAGATGCAACCCAATCTTGGTTCAAATGTTCGTACGATGCAAAAATAACTGCATGGCGTATTTCACCACAAACAAAAACATTGATTAATGGATAATTTCCTATGAGTTTTTTGTCTTGTAAATAAAACCCTCTTGTAGCGGGATTATATGCTTGCGCATAAAAATCGGTATTGTAAAACACATCAACTCCCAACTGTAAATTCAATGCTTTTTGAAACATCATTTGTTGGAAATAATAACGCATAATGGCTCCAACTTCTGGCAATCGAATATAGTTTTCTGAAGCTTTTTGATAAATGATTCTGTTATCAAAATAAAACTTCCAAAGTTGAAAGGTTTTTTGAACTTCAATTGTATTTACCAGAGCAATATCATTGTTTTGAATTGGCGTAGCTTCTTTTCCAAAATACACCCAATTTGCCAAAATATTTTGGTTAAATGTAAACTTAAAATTATGCTTAAACACGCGTGTTTGTAGCGAGCCATGAATGTTTGAAATGTTAATTTTATTGAAATTACTGTTATCCCAATTAAATTGAGTGCTGTTAAAGTAAGTAAAAGTAAAATCGGGTGTATATAAATGGTTAAATATACCACCACTCAAGTTAAACCAAGGCGTTTTATAACCAATATCACCACTTAATTTTATATCGTTTTGATTATAACCTAATGGCGAATAGGCACCATGTGCTTTGAACGAAAAGCCATAATTTTTATAAACTTCTCGTTCTATGGTACCCTCAAAAACTACATTGTTATAAGTTCGTTTATTGGTTTGTAAATCAGTATTTAAAAATTGATGCGTAGCAGCAAATTCCACAAAACGCATTTCATTTTTTCTGTCGGTATTATAAAGTGTGTAGGCAAATTTATTGGTAAAAGTTTGAGAAGTTACGGAATCGTTAAATGCTTTTATTAAACCATTTGGAAAAATGTTAAGGTTCGAATCGTTGGTAACTCTTAAATAATATACTTCATCTTCGGCTTTTAAAGTATGGCTAAAATGACCATAACTTATAAAGTTTTCGGTGGTATCGTCCTTGTTAAATTGTGTAGTTGATTTGCCATAATAAAAATATTGTTTTATATAAAAACTTCTATTTCTAAAACCATTTTCGGTAGTATTTAAATTTACATTTCCAGTTTTTCTTCCACCTGATAATGATTCAAACGATGAATCTTTACTAAGTCCGCCACTTTCCTCGTTGTAACCTAAGTTCCAAGTTAAATTGGCTAACAAGGCATATTTTCCTGTTTTGGATTGGTAATAAGTAAAAGCTTGGGTAAAATATTCACTGTTTTTTTGTCGAACAAAATTACCCTTAGAAGTTAGCCTAAAATAATCAACGCCAAACATCCAACGTGGCGTAATATTAATGGCTAATTTGGTTTTTAAATAAATCATATCAACACCACCTTGCGTAAAATTGATGTCTGTAATGGGTTGTTTTGAATTATAATATACTCTTTCCTCAGGTTTATAAAAATAAGCACTCCATGGATTTTGTGTAAATTTAAAACCCAAACTTTTGTTGTAATCAAAAATTAAAGATTGACCGGCAGAACCAATATTCCCCATATCTTGAAACAAACCATATTTGGAATACATGGGATGAAACAATTCATTTTTAGTAATGCTGGTATCTAAAGGCAACCATTTTTCATTTCTGTCTATTTGTTTTTCAGTAATGGTATAAGTAATTATTTTACTTTTAAAAATATTGGTATCTATTTGTGCACTTGCACTTTGATGCAAGCTAAAACATAAAAGGAGGAGTATAAATTTATAAAATTTTTTCATTCTTTTTTATTATTTTGGTAAATAAAATTACCTTTTTCAATTTGATTGGCTAGCCAAAATGATACCAATTATTTGAAGTTGCGAATTAACTTTTTTTATTTGGAAATTTCTTTCACAAAGTTAAGTTACTTTTGCACTACAATTTTTTTAAATTGCAAAGCAACATTTATGAAGTTTGAAGAGTATAATATATCGCCCGAAATAAAGAAAAGTATCGCAGAATTGGGGTTTAGGCGTCCTACTGATATTCAGTTTAAAGCCATTGGTCCCATTTTAAAAGGTGAAGATGTAATGGCGGTAGCACAAACGGGAACAGGAAAAACAGCTGCATTTGCCATTCCTATTCTTCATTTATTACAACAAAGAAAAAAGAAAGGTACTTATATTAAATGTTTAGTTTTATTACCAACACGCGAGTTAGCGGTTCAAATTACTGAGGTTTTTAAAGCCATTTCAAAATATACCGATTTAAAAATAGTTTGTTTAATGGGTGGAGTTGGGCAAGACGATCAAATTTTTGATTTAACAGTTGGTGCCGATGTGGTGATTGCCACTCCAGGCCGTATGTTCGACTTACAAAGTCAAGGTTATATTGAATTAGATAGATTAGAAATGTTGGTACTTGATGAGGCTGATAAAATGCTTGATAAAGGATTTAACAAAGACATTCACGATATTATTAAACGCATTCCAAGGGTTCATCAAACATTGTTTTTTTCGGCTACTTTAAATCGTCAAATAAAAACTTTGGCTTATTCAGTAGTTGCAAATCCAATTAGAATTCAAATTTCACCTAAAAATCCTGTTTCTAAAAATGTAAGTCATGCGTTGGCATATGTAGAAATGGACGATAAACGTTTTTTCTTGGAACGCTTAATCAAAGAAGCACCTGAAAGTAAAATATTAGTTTTTGTAAGAACAAAAGTTCGTGCGGAACGCGTATTTACTGCTATGCAAAGAGTTGGCATTGTAACGCTTACTATGCATGGCGATAAGGAGCAAGAAGATCGATTAGCGGTAATGAATGATTTTAAATTAGGAAATGTAAAAGTTTTAATTGCTACTGATTTAAGTGCTAGGGGAATTGATATTGAAAATGTAGATTATGTAATTAACTACGATTTACCAGATTTGCCTGAAAATTATGTTCACCGAGTTGGAAGAACTGGTAGGGGAGTGAAATCAGGAAAAGCAGTTTCGTTTTGTAGTGAAGAAGAAAAGAAAATACTAAAAGACATTGAAACATTTTTGGGAAATGAAATTAATTTATTGGAAGTAGATAAAGCAACATACTTGGAAACGCTTGATTTTAGTGACGATGGAAATAAAAACTGGAAAGCATTATTAAAAGATAATGCACAATTTACTCAAAAAAAAGAAGTAAAAAAGAAACAGAAAAGGTTTTAGAAAAGTAAAAGTTTTCTGACAAAAGACTATATAAAGATTGTTTCAGTTATGTTTGAATTAAACAATATACATGTTTGCAATCAGTTAACATTAATAAAATACAATGAAAAAAATAATTTTTACAGCATTAATCATTACATCAGGATTCATTTTGTTAGAATCTTTTGGACCAAAAGGTTTAGGTAAAAAAGATGGCACAGAACCTGGTTATACAGGCTCTCCTGGAGATTCTTTGAAAAATTGCACAGCTTGTCATGGAGGAAAAGCATACAACGAAATTGGTTGGATAAAATCGAATATTCCTACAAATGGATATGTTCCTGGTGCTACATACAGAATAGAAGCAATAGGATATGGAGTTACACATAACAGGTTTGGTTTTTTGATTTCGCCACAGGCAATCAATGGGAATTTATTAGGAACTTTAGAGTTAATCGATACGGTGAAGACTAAATTAGTTGGTAACAATAAATACATCACTTATACAGCAAAAGGAGTGGATGGTATAGATTCATTGGCTTGGTATTTTAATTGGATTGCACCTGCTGCAGGAACTGGCGATGTGGTGTTTTATGGTGGTTTTAATTCAAACCAAGATGGACACAAAGGGGGCGATATTACCCATCTTTCTACATTAAGGGTGAAAGAAACTGGAACTGCAAGTGTTTATAATTTAAACAATAATTTCAATCAAGTTATTGTTTATCCAAACCCAGTTACCGATATTTTAAATATCAATTTTGATTTGAATAATTCAACTGTTTCTAAAATAGAAATCCTTGATTTATCGGGAAAACAAGTGGCAGTTATTGCAGATGAGAATTTAACAGGAATGGTTTCAAAACAAATCAATACAACTGAATTTAAAAGTGGAATTTACTTTGTAAAAATACAAAGCGAAAACGAAACTATTACAAAGAAATTTATTGTAGTACATTAGTTTTTTGATTTATAAAAGGTGCGGGAACGTCATCCTGATTCCGACAAAGCGGAAGAAGGAACTATTCAAAGTTGCTATTTTTTATTTTTGTAAAGATGCTTCGTTCCTCAGCATGACGTTCCCCACTATTGTTTTTTAATTTTTAATTATAATTGTAAATGTAATCATCGTATGTTTATATAACAACTAATTTAAATAAAACTGTTTTATATACTGGTGTTACTAATAATATCAAAAGACGATTGTACGAACATGAGACTGATTCAAAAACAACTAAAAGTACTTTTGCTGGAAAGTTTAACTGTTATAATTTGATTTATTTTGAGGAGTTTTTAGACATCAATCAAGCTATTTACCGAGAGAAAGAAATAAAAGGCTGGACGAGAAAAAAGAAAATTGACTTAATCGATTCTATCAATAAAGATTGGATTTTTTTGGAAATTTAAAATGTGTGGAAATGTCATCCTGAATGAAGTGAGGGAACTATTCAATGTTTAAAATAATTCCCGCACCCTTTAAAGATGCTTCGTTCCTCAGCATGACGTTCCCGCACCAAATCTTCAGCATGATGCATCTCGATTACAATTCTTTTTTATTATTTTACTTTCAATCTAAGTTTTTCTAAAATATTTAAAACAATATCTTTGGTAAATTAATAAGCAACAACTATGAATACTTCGATACTCCATTCAACTGAACCCAATAATGCTCCTTTAAGTGTTATAGACGATGCTTTTTTTAACCATTTAAGAGCAACGGAATACAGCAGAATTGATGAAGGTAATCATACTTATTTAGATTATACTGGAGGGAATTTATATGCTAAATCGCAGGTGTTAAAGCACCAAGATTTGCTATTAAATCATGTTTTTGGAAATCCACATTCTACCAATCCAACATCAAAGCTTGCCACTAATTTAGTAGAAGAAGCAAGGGCAAAAGTGTTGGAATTTTTTAATGCTAAAGATTATTATTGTGTGTTTACTGCCAATGCCTCGGCTGCTTTAAAAATATTGGGCGAAAGTTTTCCTTTTAATGAAAAAAGCACTTTCTTATTATTTTCCGATAACCATAATTCAGTAAATGGCATCAGGGAGTTTTGTCACAGTAGAAAAGCAAAATCGAAATACATACCTGTTCATTATCAAAACTTAGAAATTGATGAAGAAGAATTAGTAGCTTCTATTGGTGAGGCAAACCCAGCTGAAAACAATTTACTAGCTTTCCCAGCACAGTCTAATGTTTCGGGTGTTAAACATAATCAAAAATGGATTGCTTATGCACAAGAAAAAGGATTTGATGTATTGCTGGATGCCGCCGCATATGTGCCAACTACTCAATTAAATTTATCGCTTGTAAAGCCAAATTTTGTTTCGGCTTCATTTTATAAAATATTTGGATATCCTACTGGTTTAGGATGTTTGTTAATTAGAAAAGATTCTTTTGCTAAGCTACAAAAACCTTGGTTTGCGGGCGGAACAGTTTCATTTGTTTCGGTGGTAAATGAAATATATTATTTAGAAAATAACCACGAACGTTTTGAAGACGGAACGATTAATTATTTAGATATTCCCGCTATAAAAATGGGTTTAGATTATATTGAATCAATTGGTTTAGAAAGAATTTCGAAACGAGTAAAAGCATTAATTGAAACATTATATAATGAGTTAATTAAACTAAAACACGACAATGGAACTCCAATTGTGAAAATGTTTGGTCCTGAAAACTTTGATCACAGAGGTGGAAATATTATTATGAATTTCTTTGATATAAATGGTAAAATTTATTCAGGAAATGAGTTTGAAAATTTAACTAATGCCAACATGATTTCTATTCGTTCAGGTTGTTTTTGTAACCCGGGAATTGATGAAATAAATTACTGCATTACGCACGATGAAGTAGGGAAATATTTTACTAATAAAAAAGACGAAGATTATAAAGCTTTTATTGCTCATTTAAAACAAATACGAGGCGCAATAAGGGTTTCGGTTGGAATAGCTACCACCACCAAAGATCTAGAAAAGTATATTAATTTGGTAAATTCCCTGAAGAACAAAGCCAAATAATTAATTTTGAATGCTGAGTTTTGAATTTTGAATTGGAATTACTTAATTAAAAATTCAACATTCAAAATCCAACATTTTATTTGCCTTTATTAAAACCTTTCATTACACCACGTTCAGAAGTTTGAATAAATTCCAATATTTCATCACGTAATGGCGAAGGTTTAATGGCATCTTCCACCTGAGCTATGCCTTTACTTACATTGTTATTATGAATAAATATTACTCTATAAGTATCTTGAATTGTATTTACTTCATCTTGCGAATAGCCATTGCGTTTTAGTCCAACAGAATTTACTCCTTCATAACTTACAGGATAACGACCTGCAATTACAAATGGTGGAATATCTTTAGTAACCATACTTCCGCCTTCTATCATTACATTTCTGCCTATTTTCACAAACTGATGAATGGCCGAAAGTCCACCAATTCTTGCAAAATCAGCAATAGTAACATGGCCTGCCAATTGAACGCCATTGGCTATAATTACATTGTTTCCAACTATACAATCGTGGGCCAAATGAACATATGCCATTAACAAACAGTTGCTACCTACTTCAGTTTTAAATTTATCTTTTGTACCTCTATTGATGGTAACACATTCTCTAATGGTAGTATTGTCGCCAATAATTGCAAAAGTTTCTTCGCCAACAAATTTCAAATCTTGGGGAACAGCACTGATAACAGCACCTGGAAAAATTCTGCAATTTTTGCCAATTCGGGCACCGGGATAAATAGTAACATTAGGTCCAATTTCTGTCCCCTCACCAATTTCCACATTATCATAAATTGTGGTAAAAGCGCCAACAACTACATTATTGCCTATTTTTGCACGGGTATCTATTTGAGCTAAATTTGATATCATTATTAATCTTTTGGCTTCTAACTTTTTTATTAATAAAATTAAATATTATTTTTTTGCAATTTGAGCCATTAATTCGGCCTCACAAACTAATCTGTCGCCTACAAAAGCTGATGCTTTCATTACACAAATTCCACGTCTTACTGGAGCTATTAGGTCTAATCTAAATATTAATGTATCGCCAGGAACTACTTTATCCTTGAATTTGGCATTATCTATTTTCATAAAATAGGTATTGTAGTTTTCAGGATCGGGAACTTGTGAAAGCACCAAAACTCCGCCAGCTTGAGCCATTGCCTCAATAATTAAAACACCTGGCATAATTGGGTTTTCAGGAAAATGGCCAGGAAAAAATGGTTCATTGAAAGTTACATTTTTAATAGCTATCAAATGATTTTTACTCATTTCCATTACCTTATCTACAAACAAAAACGGACTGCGGTGAGGCAACATTTTTGCTATATCCTGTGTGTTATAAACAGGCACTTTGTTAGGATCGTATTTTGGAATATTTACTTGGCTACGTGTTTTTTTAATTAATGCTTTTATTTTTTTGCCAAAGGCAATATTAGCAGCATGACCAGGACGAGCAGCCATAATTTGCGCTTTAATTGGAACGCCAATCAATGCTAAATCACCAACTAAATCCAATAATTTATGTCGTGCTGGTTCGTTATGGAAACGTAAATCTACGTTGTTTAAAATACCTTCTTTCTTTACTTCTACTTTTGGCTTGTTAAACATTTTAGCCAAATTTTCTAACTCGTCATCTTGAATTATTCTATCAACAATTACAATGGCATTATTCAAATCGCCACCACGAATTAAATTATTATTGTAAAGCATTTCTAACTCATGTAAAAAACAAAACGTTCTACATGACGATATTTCTGATTCAAATTCTTTGATGCTAGTAATGGAAGCATGTTGACTACCCAAAACAGGAGAGTTATAATCAACCATCACCGTTAAACGATAATCGTCTAATGGCATTGCAATCATTTCTACTTGTCTATCTTCTTCGGTGTAATATATATTTGAAGGCAATGTAAAGTATTCACGTTCCGCATCTTGATCTACAATTCCAGTTTCTTTTAATGCTTTAATAAAATACTGTGAACTTCCATCCATGATTGGCGTTTCGTCTGCATTGATGTGAATTAAACAATTGTCTATTTCTAAACCAGCTAAAGAAGCCATTACATGTTCTACCGTATTTACTTTACCGCCATTTTGTTCTAAAGTAGTTCCTCTACTTAAATCGGTAACATTGTCAACATCAGCATCTATAATTGGTTTGTTGGGTAAATCAATTCTTTGAAATTTTATTCCATGATTTTCAGGTGCGGGGTTAAAAGTCATGGTAACTTCTTGGCCTGTGTGTAAACCAACACCACTTAAACTTACTGCACTCTTTATAGTTGTTTGCTTCATTATTACTTAATAAAATAGTCGTATTAAAATTAGGTTTCAAATATAGCATTTTGGCTTGTTTGAAAAAATGTAATTTTTGGTAAATATATTAGTTTTAATTTTAAGGTATAAAAATTACAACAATATTTTACAATTGAATAAATTTTATTGGTTCATGTAACTTGACAAATTTTATAAAATGCTTATCATTGTTTTCTTAAACAAAACACAAATTAATAAGTTAAGTATTATATGAGTAAAAAATCGGAAAGAAGAAGTTTTATTGCCAATCTATCATTAGCATTTTCGGCTGCATTGGTGGCACCTTTTCATAGTTTTTCACATTCATTTAAACAATCATTTCAAAATATGAATAACAATATAAATCCTATTTTAGGCATAAAACCTTTGGGTTTTCAATGGGAAACCGCAGATCCTTTTTTGTTTTGTGTACACCATGAAGATAAATTCCCTAAGGGAAATGAACTGATGGGTCCTGAAAGCAGTAATTTTAAAGGTCGCCACATGGGCGATGATTTCATTATCAAAGATGGTTTTAGAATGTATCATGGGCAAACTGTTCCTGGTTTTCCTGGTCATCCGCACCGAGGTTTTGAAACCATTACTGTGGTTAGAAAAGGTTTGGTTGACCATGCTGATTCGCTAGGGGCCGCAGGCCGATATGGCGATGGCGATGTGCAATGGATGACCGCTGGTAAAGGCGTGCAACATTCCGAAATGTTTCCTTTAATACATCAAGATGCTGAAAACCCATTGGAGTTGTTCCAAATTTGGTTGAATTTACCCAAAAAAAACAAAATGGTATCACCACATTTTAAAATGCTTTGGCGCGAATCTATTCCAAATTATGTTCACAAAGATTCCAACCACAAAACTGCCAAAGTGGAGGTGATTGCTGGTAAAATAAATAAATATCATGCGCAAAATCCTCCGCCCGATTCGTGGGCAGCAGATGAAAAAAATGAAGTAGCAGTATGGAACATAAAAATGGAAGCGGGTGCTGAATTTGTATTGCCAAAGGCAAGTGAAGGAATTAACAGAACTCTTTATTTTTATGAAGGAATATCTGTAACTATAGGTGATGTAATTGTAAATTCTTATAATGCAGTAACTGTATTACCGCAATACGATTTAACGATAATAGCAGGGGAAAAGGAAGTAAGTATTTTGGTATTGCAAGGCAAACCAATAGGTGAACATGTAATGCAATACGGCCCGTTTGTAATGAATACCAAAGAAGAAATTAATCAAGCATTTGAAGATTACCACCAAACAAAATTTGGCGGCTGGCCGTGGCCCAAATACGACCAAGTTCACGACCGTAACAAAAGCCGTTTTGCCAAACATGCTGATGGAAGGTTGGAGGTGAAAGGGTAGAGGTTTTTGATTTATTGATTTATTGATTTATTGATTTATTGATTTATTGATTTATTGATATGTTGGTTAATTCTTAACTATCTTTATTGTTAGCGCAGCGCTCTATGGATTCTAAATGAAATGTAGTGTCTCTGACACGGTTTAGTATAACGAGTTTAGAAACTCTTCCTTCATTTTAAATCCGTAGTCACCTGCCCTAATGCCATTTCACAAGACTACGGATAGTGAGGTCTCTACCTTGGAAACAATACCTATTAAATACATTATGCGTTTCGATGGGTTCATCATTCAACATTCAAAACCCAACATTCAACATTTCCTAATGCGCAACCATTATCTTCTTGCTATGCACCACTGTTTCACCATCTTTAATGACTAGTTGGTAATAGCCATTGTTAAGGTTTAGGGCATTGAAAACAAATCGGTTCAAGCCAGCTTTGGCCCTTTCGGTGAGCAATAATGTTTCTTTACCTTGCATGTCTATCAATACAAAATTCAATACTTTTTTCTCTTCATTGGTAAAATCTATGTTCACATATTCTTTGGCTGGAATAGGGTAAATACTTACATCGTTTAATTGCTCATTGCGAAGCTTTATTATTTCATCATTGCCTAATTTAGCATCCCTGTTTTTGCTAATGCCTATCCACGTTCTGTTATCGTTATTTACACCAAAACTTCCATTATAAAATACTTTGCCTAAGTCGTTGTACTTGCGCTGAATTCCGCTGTAATCGCCCCAACGTTCTAAGGTATCTCCAATTAATAAAATATTACTTTCACCTAATTTCATGATGGCAGGAGTCGATGGATTTAAATTCCTGTCGACATACACCAAACTATTGCCCGGAAAAGTTCGTGGCGAAACATGGCTGCAAGTAATCATGGCGCTATTATCGCCCAAGCCACCACCACAATAAGCAATGCTCGGATAACCATAATCCATGGTATCGGAACTAATCATTTGTAACTTGGCATTCAATAAATCTTTACTCCAATAATTGTCAATGGTAATTAAGTAAAATCCTGCTGCGTTATAGCGTGCATCTACCGAATTTCCCACCATATAAAAAATGCCATTTTCATACATGGCGCTTAAAATACGTGCATCGTTGGTTTGAAGTTTTTTTCCATTTGGTTGAAAAGCATTTGGCTGCAAGCCATAATGATTATCGGCTTTTGCTACCCTTAACTTTAATTCCGCTTTCCCCGATTTAATGGTATTGGTAATTTCATGTACAAACACCGTATCGTTCCAAAGTTGGTCGGGTCTAACAGAAAAAAACTGCATGTTTGGTCCGTATGATTTACTTCCACCTTTAGCCGGACAAATACTCCAAATAGGTTTGTTATTATACTTAATATCGTAATATACTTTTTGATTCAAAGTATCGCCTTTATATCCATTGTCTTTATCCATTTGCCAAATAAAACTTTCTATAAATCCATTCTTCCAATAAGTATTGTCTTTAAGCCTGTTTACAGTTAAAAACAATTCGTGATTTGAAATAGAAATAATTGGATAATCGCTCCAGCTGCTATCGCCAAACAAATTCCCACGAATGGTATAAAAATTCCAGTTCAATGCAGGGTCGTTGGTTTGGCTGAATCCTACAATTATTCTAGTATCTTTACTTGTACTTCCTTGCATAAATACCAATATAAACCTGTCGGCCTCAGGGTCGTAAATAACTCTTGGGTCATAAGTTCTGTTTAGGTTGGTGATGCCTTTGGCAATAGACGACAAGGTGCGCGATGAAAGCACTTTTCCGGTATCGTTTAATATATTCATATTGGTGTTTACCACACTGCAAATAATGCCTGCGTTGCTAACCGCAATATCGTTATCGTTGGGTGTTCCTTGCGTAATATTGGCTTTAAATCCTTTTAATTGCACCGGCTGAGGAACAGCAGTTTTATTCAATGTGTTTACCGATTTTCCATTATAATTTTGCATGCTTTCAAAATGCTTTGCATCTAGCATTTGCTTATTCATATTATAAGTAGTTGCGGGCAATGGATTTGTAGCTTTTATCAGCATCAGTTTTGGATCGTAATCTTCATCCTTGTCGCTCATATTAATTACCGCTGCCAAAGGAGTTTTAGTGGTTAAACTCTTATAACTCGATTGTGCTTTTATATTTATTTGAAAGGCAATAAAGCCTATCAAAATTGCTGTATTTTTTTTCATTGTTATTTATTTTGCTAGTAATAAAATATAATCAAATTCTTCTTGTTTTATGCTCATAACCGAAAGCCTACCTTGCCTTACCAATCCTATGTTTTTAAGGTTCTCATCGGCTTTTATTTGTTCTAATGTAACAGGGTGTTTCAGCTTTTTAAATGGCGCTAAATCTACTACCAACCAGTTTTTATCTTCCGTAGTTGGGTCCTGATAATGCTCTTTTACTACCTTGGCTATTCCCACTATTTCCTTACCTTCATTGCTATGGTACCAAAGTACTAAATCACCTTTTTGCATTTCACGCAAATTATTTCTTGCTTGATAATTACGCACACCATCCCAAAATGTTTTTTTATCCAATACAAATTGATCCCAACTGTATTTAAAAGGTTCTGATTTTACTAGCCAATATTTCATTTTTTATTTATTAAATACTTGTAATAGGTTAATATAATATTTGTTTGTTACTTTTGATTTTCAAGAATCGACTTCCAAATTAAATCCATTTCTACATCTTTTCCCGAAATAATTGTTTGGAAGTTAATAACAGTTTCAATGTCGGGAATTACTCCCCGGTTTTTATCCTCTATTGGTAAAATATGTTTAAACTGATATTGTGGAATTCGTACAAAGTTTTTGGTATATGGAAGTTCCATAAATGGAGTATTTACAGCATAACAACCCGATTCTGTTCCTGCAGTTTCTTGTCCTATTAATACTGCTTTTGCTTTATGTTTGGCATAAGCTGCCACAAAACTAGCAGCACTAAACGAGCCATTGTCAACGATACAAAATATAGCACCATCAAAGTGTTTTTCTTTCTTCAATGATTTTTTATCGTAACCAAAAGTATAATTATAATTATTGTTATACGTTTTTCTATTTCCGAATAAATCTAACATTTTTCTTGATACATAATACATGGCTTTTTGAGCAAACGGGCTGTTATATGTTAAACCTTGTTTGCCTCTGGCAAAACCATAACTAAAAGTATCCTTACTTATATAACTTATTAATTCCGATGCTTGTATTATACTTCCGCCACCATTACCACGCAAATCTATAATCAAATATTTAATTTGTTGCTCGGCTATTTGTTCAAAAGCCATGTTATAAAGTTTGGTAGCATTTTGTAATTGAAAGCCCTTTATTTTTAAAACAGCCGTTTGTGTGTCTCCTTTACAAATTCGAAAACTGGCCAGTTTTTGGTTAAACAAATCATACTTAATTTTAGGCGTTTTTACTTTATTTTTTAAAGCTACTTTTGTTTTAATATTAAATGTTTGAGTATCGCCATTTATCGTTATTGTTTTTAAATGATAAACAGAATCTTCGCCAAAAAAGGCCATATAATAGGTTTGGAATTGCGAAGCACCATAAAAACTCTTCATACTACTTAAGCCCGCATCGGCATTTTGAATCAAATGAATGCTATCAATAATAGCTAATGCATTGTTCCCGTTAATCGATTTTATTTCCGTGCCTTTTACCAAGTTACTGTCGTTCGATTCGTTTTCAGTAACAATAATTTTATTGTTTAAAAATGCTACTTTGAATGGAACTGAAAAGTGTTTTCGTTTATTAAATATTTTGAGTGATTTATTACTTGGAATCACCTGCGTATGTCCACATTTTATATTTGCCAAATACTCGCGAAGTATCAATCTGTATTTTACATTTTGTAGGGGAACATTTATTTTTTTTAAAGTATTTTGGTAAATATTTTCCCAATTTTCTTTGCTTGTATATTTGTATATTCCAGGATGGTTAAGTAATAAATGTTTGTGTAAATACTTAAAATCTTCGGTCATATCTTCCACATTATAAATGGTATCAGCTTGTTTTTGAGCTTGTATATTTACCGATAAGGTGAACGAATAAAAAAGAATTATATATTTAAAAATGGTCATTAATTGATTGAAAATTTATGTGATGCAAAATACTTAAATACATTTTATAAAAAATAGCATAATTGTAATAAAATAAAATTCATAGTTTTGTCCATGCAATCATCCAATCATATTCTAATGATAAGGCCCGTAGCCTTTACTTTTAATGTTCAAACTGCTGCTAGCAATTCGTTTCAAAAACAAGCCGAGGCAAATAGTGAAACTCAACATTTAGCATTAATAGAATTTGATTCTTTGGTAAATAAATTAAAACATGTTGGTGTAAATGTTATCGTTATTAACGATACCATTGAGCCGCATAAACCCGATTCTATTTTCCCTAATAATTGGATTAGTTTTCACCAAAATGGTGAAATTGCTGTTTACCCTATGCAGGCTCCAAACCGCAGATTAGAAAGGCGTTTTGATATTTTAGATCAACTAGGGGATACCTTTGAATTAAATGAAATTCAGGATTTTACTGCTTACGAAAATGAGAATAAGTTTTTGGAAGGAACCGGAAGTATGGTGTTAGATAGGGAAAATAAGATATGTTATGCATGTCTTTCGCCCCGAACTGATTTGAGTTTATTAGAAAAGTTTTGTACTAAATTTAATTATCAACTTATTCATTTTATTGCCAACGATATTTTGGGAAATGCCATTTACCACACCAATGTGGTAATGAGTGTTACCTCTGATTTTATCATTATTTGTAAAGAATGTATTCCTAATAAACTTGAATTAACGGAAATATTGGCAAGCACTAACAAACAAATTATTGAAATTAGTTTAGCGCAATTGAACCAATTTGCTGGTAATGTTTTGGAGGTTTTAGGAACTGATAATAAAAAATATTTGGTCATGAGTGAACAAGCATTTAAAGCATATACTCTAGCACAAATAAAAGCTTTTGAAACACATTACACCATTTTACATTCACCACTTTATACTATAGAAACCAATGGTGGCGGGAGCGCTAGGTGCATGATTGCCGAGGTTTTTTTGAAGTTGAAAGATAAAAAATAGTAGAAATTACTTACATAAAAAAAGCTGCTTCACAATGATTGCGAAGCAGCTTTTAATATTTTGAAAAGTTGGGTTTAATTAAAAATCTTGTTTAGCAACTCCGTCTTTTATTGCTTGTAATGCAGCTTTTTCTCCCATGATAGCAGCCATTTTATTGCCTTTTCCATCATTACCTTTTGCAATGTATCCACCTTTAGCTGTTTTAGAAATAACTGCTTCGTGCATTGGTACATTTTTTTCTTTTGTTTTTAAGCAATAAGCTTTAACCATTTTTGTAGTATCCATGTTTTTTTTTATATTAATTGTATAGCAAATCTAATTATTGGAGTCAAATAAAATAATTTAGATATAGACAGTATTTCCACTAAATTATTTAAATGCTTTAATATGAACCAAAATGTACTAGTAAAGAGTACGTTAGAAATACAGAAAGAGCATTTATTTATTTGATATAAGATAAAAACAACTAAATTTTATTGTGTTTTATATGTTTTACAGCTACTAATAACGCTATAAATGATTAATAAGTTCAGAAATATTTGCTTTGAATTATAATATTTCAAAACAAATTGATGGTAATTATTATAATTTTTTACACTTAAATTTATATTGAATTTCCTTCTTTATTTTAGTCATAAATTAAGTTTTTTACATTATAAATTTAACGTATTTAAAAACTGAGATCTTAGCTATAGAAATTATTTATAAAAATAGTATTCATTATAAATAAAATGAACCCGATAAATACCGAGTTCATTATTTGAAAAACAATTATTA
>CAISTO010000077.1 GCA_903888395.1 uncultured Bacteroidota bacterium
AATTAATAAAAACTAAGCACTAAAAACTATCAACTGACAACTAACAACTATCAACTAAAATGCAATTAGATAAATTAATACAAAAATACGAATCAAAACAACCAGAGATTGTTTTTGAATGGAAAGACAGCGAAACTGAAGCTGAAGGATGGATAGTTATAAACTCTTTACGTGGTGGTGCTGCAGGTGGTGGAACGCGCATGCGTAAAGGTTTGAACAAACATGAAGTTACTTCATTGGCCAAAACCATGGAAATTAAATTTGCCATTGCTGGTCCAGCTATTGGGGGAGCAAAATCTGGAATTAATTTTGACCCAGCTGATCCTCGTAAAAAAGGAGTGTTAGAGCGTTGGTATAAAGCAGTGATGCCTTTGCTAAAAGCATATTATGGAACTGGTGGCGATTTAAATGTTGATGAAATTCATGAAGTAATTCCTATAACTGAAAAATTAGGTTTATTTCATCCGCAAGAAGGTGTAGTGAATGGTCATTTTAAAGTAGATGCAATTTCTACTAAAAAACGTTTGGCAAATTTAACGGGTGGCGTTTCTAAAAAATTAACAGATTTACGTTTTATTCCCGCTGACGATAAAAACTTGGTTACAGCTGATATGATAACTGGTTATGGTGTAGCTGAAGCGGTTCGTCATTACTACGGCATTTGGGGTGGAAACGTAAATATGAAACGTGCCATTATTCAAGGTTGGGGAAATGTGGGTGCAGCTGCAGCCTATTACCTAAGTTTGTATGGTGTAATGATAGTTGGAATTATTGACCGAAATGGTGGTTTGATAAAAAATACTGGCTTTACCAAAGATGAAATAAAAGAACTATTTTTAAACAAACAAGGCAATACTTTGGTTCATCCTGATATGCTTTCATATGAAGAAGTAAATTCAAAAATTTGGGACATTGGTGCGGAAATTTTTGTTCCGGCTGCTGCTTCTCGTTTGTTAACCAAAGAACAAGTAGATAGAATGGTAGCTAATGAATTAGAAGTTATTAGCTGCGGAGCAAATGTTCCTTTTGCAGATGAAGAAATATTTATGGGTGCGGTAGCAAATTATACCGATGATCAAGTAGCTGTAATTCCTGATTTTATTGCTAATTGTGGCATGGCACGTGTATTTGCTTATTGCCAAAGCAATGACGAAGTAGATTTAACCGATGAAGCAATTTTTAAAGATTCATCAAAAGTAATTTGGCAAGCCATGATGCGTTTACATCAATTCAATCCAAAACATACTGGTCTTTTGAAAAAAGGATTAGAAATGACTTTGGTGAATCTGGTTAAATAGTTGAGTGGTTAATAAAGTTGATAAGATTTATTAACAAGATAACAAACATATTTAACCTATTAACCAATCACTCAATTAACCTGTCAACCCTATCAACCAATAAACCAATGAACGAAACACTTGAAATAAAATTTTTAGAAAATCCATTACGAGAATACATCGTTTGTGTTTGTATTTTAATATTAGGCTTTTTGCTCAAACGTTTGTTTGCTAATGTAGTCAGTAAACAAACTTTTAGAATATTTAAAGGCATTGCAAAAAACCAATATTACGACAAATTTCTGCAGCTTTTACAAACGCCATTTGAGCAATTAATTACATTGATTATTTTGTTTGCTGCTTTTAGTCGCTTGAATTTTCCAGAAGCCTGGCATATTGATGGTATTGAAAAATTTGGTTTGCGTTGGATCATTGAAGCTGCTTTTGAAATTGCATTAATTACAGTTATTACCAAATTAGTTTTAAAATCGGCAGATTATATAGCCTATGTTTTAAGTGCTAGTGATGTAGAACATTTGAACCTAGATTTGATTCGATTTTTAAAAGAATTATCAAAAATTGTCATCATCATTTTTGCTTTCTTTGTAACACTTAGATTAGCTTTTGAGGTTAATATTACTGCATTAATTGCCAGTTTAGGAATTGGAGGATTGGCCATTGCTTTAGCAGCCCAAGATACCATTGCTAATTTATTTGGCTCGTTCATTATTTACCTTGACAAACCATTTAAAGTGGGTGATCAAATTGAAGTTTCGGATGTAAAAGGAATAGTGGAACGTGTTGGTTTTAGAACTACTCGAGTAAGAACCTTAGACCGCAGTTTAGTTACTGTTCCCAACAAAAAAATAGTAGATTCAACGCTTAATAATATTAGTTTAAGTGAAGAACGCAGGGTAAAATTTATGCTTCAATTAACTTATGAAAGTAAGTCGGGTGATATTTTAAATATCATTGATGAAATTAAAAATGCCATCTTAAAAAATGAAGATACAAGTGAAGAAATAAATGTAAACTTTACCGATTTTGATTCAAGTTCTTTAAGTATTTTGGTAATATATTTTGTTACTTCAAATCTTTACGAAAAGAAGATAGAAGTGAAGCAAGCGATCAATATTCAAATCATGGAAATAGTAGAACGCAATCATTGTAAATTTGCTTATCCAACTCAAAGGCTATTTTTGGACAAAGAATAATATTTATAACAATTTAAACATAAAAAAACACGCCATCAAGCGTGTTTTTTTATGTTTAATGAAAAGCTAAAAATTACTAGAAATAATTTTAAAGCATTGCTTTCCAATAAATTTTAGGGCCATCTTCGCCCCAGTCTTTGGTGTCTTTTAAAATTTCATTTTTAAACTCCAATATATTGGCCTTTTTGTTTTTAGGTGCATTAGGTATTTTAAAATCAATATCAGATAAAACCATGTTTTCAACTTTAGTGGCAAAATAAGTAATATTTAAACGGGGAATTACTATTCCTAAAATCATTCCTGGTAAACCTTGAAATGATTCTGGTCCTGCACTTACCGAAATTTCATTGGTATAAAAAGCTATTACATATATTGAATCCATAATTATGGTAGATGCCTTTCTGCAATTAATACCGGCAATTTCTCTATACTCACCAAGCATTTTCCATTTTAAATTTGGAATGGAATCTTCTATTCTATAATTACGTTCATATACAATTTTATCAGCAATCATTTTATTGGTTGCTAATATTGTGTAAACCGAATTTTGAGCTGCTATTCTGTAATACCAATTCGCAAATTGACTTTCATCTTCTTGAATAATTTTATAATTACTGTTTTTACTATTAAAAGTAAGTTCAAAAATATCGGTTCTATATTTAGGCATTTTACTTTTCATGGCTTGGCTCCAACTTGAATTATCAGTTATTAGTTTATGTAAATTTTCATTCCTTTCAAATGTAATTTTTCCCGAATGAATAATTTGCTGAGCTTTGCTATTTAAATTAATAAACAGTAACAATATTACTATTAAAGTATTCATCTTGTATTTAAAATAAGTATTAATCATTGCTTCCTCCTTTGCTAAAATTCCAAATCAAACCAATTAAAAAATATCGTTGTAAAACGGTGTAAGTTCTTTCGTTAATATAATTACTATTTGCCGTTCTATTAAAACCTATGTTTTGGTTAAAAATATCTTTTACACTAAATTTAATTTCAAAAGCATCTTTTTTCAAAAGCTTTTTACTTACATAAGCATTAAATATGGTAGTGTTTAAATTTTTGTCAAATTCGGAAGTTTTTTGTCGAATATTAAATGTACAATTTCCTCCTAATTCAAATTTTAATGGCAAGTAAAATGCTACGGTTAACTGGTGTTCTTGCGTCCAAAATTGGGTTTTAATATCTTGTCGTAAACTTGAAGTGGAGTTATTAAAATTAAAATCAGTGTTTAAATATATTTCAAATTTTTCTTTTACTTCATAATCTAAATTTAGTCCATAACTTAAACTTTGATTGTTGTTAGTGTTTTTGTAACCATTGATAAAATTATTGTTGAGCGAAATATTTCCACTAATACTATTTGAAATACCCAAGTTTATTTTTTTGATTTTAAAATAATAATAAGAATAAAAATTACTTGAGTAATTGCCATCAACATTGATGGTTTGATGAGTTTTTCGACCAAAATTATCAACTTTATCAAAAGAAGTAAAATCATTGTTTACCATATTAAATGAAAGATTTGCATATAGGCTACTTCCTGTTAAAGGCTTGTAACTATTATATGTAATACTGAAACTATTGGTAAAACTTTGTCCTAAATTTTGATTTCCTAAATAAATATCTAATGGGTTTGTATTGTCTAATAATGGTTGAATTTGTTGTAGTGAAGGTTGCCTAGTATATCCATTATAGTTGGCACTCAACGATGAAGTATTTTTAATTTTATACAATAAATTTGTTGCTGGAAATACATTGAAAAAGTATTGTCCAATTTCCTTGTTAGTATTTAAATTTAATTGCTTTAAATCAGTGTAAGCTACTTTTCCTCCTAATGAATAGGTTAATTTTTTGGTATTAAATTTAAAAGCAATTCCACCTTTATTGGTAAATATATTATACCTTAAACTATTACTTAATGAGTCCAATACCTTCGAATATTCATTGTTAGAACTTTTATCGTACGAAATTCTTGTAGAATTATTTACTGAATTTGAAATATCGTAATCTGTTACTATGAACCATTTCTTTGTTAAGGGTTCTGTATAACTTACAAATCCTTTTAATGTACTATTATAATTTTCATTTATTTTTTTCTGATCTATAATATTTGAGTTATTAATAGTGCTATCGGGGTTATAATAATTAGTTTTAGAATTTAAAAATCCTTCAGATAAATTTGAGTTTGAATTACCATCAAAATTTAATGCCAATGACCTTCCTTTTATCTTAAATTTTTTATTCAAACTAATAATTGTGTTTAATGATTGATTAGTACTTAAATTGTTTAAATTTCTAACATTATCATTGATTAAATTTCCATTTTCGTTTAAGTTTTGAGTAACAAAATTATTATTACTATTATTAGTTCCTTGCGAAGTTTTTACTTTTATTTTTAGTACTAATGTAGAGTCTATATTAAACTCATAATTGGCATTTGCTGAATTTAAAACTTTGGCATTTCTAATTGTATTTAATTGATTGTTAAAATATAATGTATCGGGTAAAATGTACTTTGTATAATTGTTGTCTTCAGCATTTACAGTTAATTCTTTCCTAGTAATACTTCCATTCAACGATTGTTTTTCATTGTTAAATTTATTCGAAAAATAACCACCATAGTATGTAGTTTGTGGAATTCCAACACCTGAAAAGTCACTTTCGTTATTGTAATAAGAATACATCATTCCATTATCGTTCATATCCATATTATTAGCTCCACCGCCAGTATATGTTTCTCTATCTTCCCAGCTTAAGCCAGTTTTATTGGTATTTGACGAGGCCGCGTATGCCGATACTTTTAGTTTATTTTTAAAATAATTATACATGGCATCTCGTTCAAACATGGCATTTGTCTTTGCATCTTTTCCTTCTAATGCACTTAATTTACCGAAATAACCTTTTTTTGCATTTTCTTTTAAAGTTAAATTGATGGTCTTATTTTTTTCACCATCTTCTATTCCAGTTAAAGTTGCTTGATCGCTTTTTTTATCAAATACCTGAACCGTAGAAATGTTTTCAGCTTTGATGTTTTTAGTAGCTATTGTTGGATCGTTGCCAAAAAACTCTTCCCCATCTACCAATACTTTTTTTACCTGCTGACCTTGTGCTGTTATTTTTCCATCTTTATCAACTTGAATTCCTGGAAGTCGTTTCAATAAATCTTCTACATTCGAATTTTTATTTACCAAAAAACTATCTACTAAAAATTCAGTGGTATCACCTTTAATTCTTATTGCACTTATTTTATCCTTTATAATTATCTCTTTTAATAAATTAGCTTTTGAGATAATATGAATTGTACCTAAATTTATTTTTTGGTTTTCATGTACAATTATTTTTTCTGTATAATCCACAAAAGATGGTCGTGTAATTTGAAGCAAATAAGTATCGACAGGAAAATTTAAAAATTCAAAATCGCCAAATTCATTTATCCATACATGTTTTATTAAAGTTGAGTCACTTAATTTTATTAGAGAAACGCTAGAAAAAGCAACGGATTTAAAGCTCAGAGTGTCTTTAACACTTCCTTTTATTAAAGTGTTTTGTGAGAATCCATTCACAAAAAACAATAACAAGATAAAAATCGTTGCATACTTTATTTTCATATTAATTTAATTTGTTACGAATGAACATGTTAATTTTATAAACTCAACAACCGTATATCAAATAAAGAAAAATTTAATAGAATGATTATTTTACAATCATAAAAAAACACGCCATCAAGCGTGTTTTTTTATGATTTATGAACAAGCTAAAATTTACTCTGCCGAAGCTTTTACTTTTACAGCGCCAGCATTTGCTTTTTCAAATATTTTGGCTTCAATTTCGGCTGTTAATTCCGGATTGTCAGTTAAAATTTGTTTAACTGAATCTCTTCCTTGTCCTAATTTTGTATCATTATAACTGAACCAAGAACCCGACTTTTTGATTACTTCATAATCTACTCCTAAATCAATGGTTTCGCCTAAGCGGCTAATTCCTTCGCCATATATTATATCAAATTCTACGGTACGGAAAGGAGGCGATAATTTGTTTTTAGCCACTTTCACTTTTGTTCTATTACCAATAATTTCAACACCTTCTTTTATTTGGCCAATTCTACGAATATCTAAACGAACCGATGCATAAAATTTCAATGCATTACCACCCGTTGTAGTTTCAGGATTTCCAAACATTACACCAATTTTTTCACGTAATTGGTTAATGAAAATACAAACACAACCCGTTTTATTAATTGTACCTGTTAATTTACGTAAAGCCTGACTCATTAAACGAGCTTGTAAACCCATTTTACTTTCGCCCATTTCGCCTTCAATTTCTGCTTTTGGAACCAATGCAGCTACTGAATCTATTACAATAATATCAATTGCACCAGAACGAATTAAGGCATCAGCAATTTCCAAAGCTTGTTCCCCATCATCGGGTTGGCTAATAATTAAATTATCTACATCAATTCCTAATTTTTCAGCATAGCTTCTATCAAATGCATGTTCCGCATCCACAAAAGCAGCAATGCCACCTTTTTTCTGACATTCAGCAATGGCATGTAAACTTAATGTTGTTTTACCCGAACTTTCTGGTCCGTATATTTCTATGATTCTACCAACTGGTAATCCGCCAATTCCTAAGGCTATATCTAAACTTAACGAACCCGTTGAAATTACTTGTGTTTCAATGACTAATTTATCGCTCATGCGCATCACTGTGCCCTTGCCATATTGCTTGTCCAACTTATCCATAGTAAGCTGAAGTGCTTTCAATTTTTCTTTATTATCGCTCATATATTTATATTATTTTTTATAGTTCAAAAGTAAGTTTGCAAATTATAATGATATTAATTATTTATAAACAATATTTTTAAATTGGTTATCAATTTGTGGAAATATTATTGCTTAGCGGAGTTAAATATGACAGAACCAATTAATTCATCATAATTAAATTGGAGATTTTTATTATAAACTAAAATCATGTATTCGTTTTCGGTATTTGAATGGTTTCCCTCAAAAATACTTTCATCAGGCTGCTTGGTTTCATTGTCGTATATAGCATAAACATATTCATAGCGACCTTGTTTTAGGGGAACTTCCAAATCAAAACGAGCCCTGTTTTCATTAAAATTCATTTTATATTCTGGCTTTAATTTCCAATCAGTAAACTCACCAATTACGTATACTTCGGCATTAGCGGGTAAAGCATCAGTTGCGCTTAATTGAAATTGCATAGCTGCATAATCACCGTCCAAATCACTGTTATAACCTTCTTTGTTTGCTATAATTCTTTTTCCATTAAAATCAAGGTATTGGAAATATTGCTTGCTTCCTCTCGATTCGTCCATGTTTAAAACACAGCGATAAAATGAATCTAAAATTTTAGTTCTAACGTTTAAACTAAATTGTCTTAAATTTCTAATGTCAAAAACCCTAAATTCATTACCACCATTGAATAATGTTTTATCAAAATAATTATAGTCAAGTTTTCCATTACTGGTAAACTGAGGTTGAATTCCTCTCAACGCATTGTCCCATCTATTATTTTGTAAAATCACTACTTTAATATCTTGCAAAGGATTTGGAACCAATGCCGAATTATAGTCTATTGAAAAATTAAGTTCTTGCTTGGTATATCTATATTCTGCAAGGGTAGCCGGACGAACAGTTCCTTCTATTTTTGTTTGATTATTTAAAATCATGAACCTGCGGGTTAACAGCAAATCGGTTTCATCAAAATTTCTGTAAACTTTTAAAATATAGTTTCCAGCAATGGTTGGTTTTAAATTTTCGTTGGGCAGTAACAAATTATAATGAACGTACTTTACATAAGTATTTGTTGAAAATTTAAAGTCAGTTATATTGTCAAAAGTGGAACCTTTTATATACAAGCTTTGTTGCATATTAGTTGGTTTCCATGCTTGATCGCAGTGAATTAATGTGTATTGGAAATATTCATTATTAGTACCAATTACATCAAAACTTAGCTTTAATTGCTGTGCATTTAACGATATAATTGGATACCTGTCATCGGTTCCATTTACCATTAACTGAACTGTTTGAACTTTTTTATCGTAAATGGTATTATCGAATTCAGCTTGCCCAAAAACAAACATTGTTTTACAAATAAAAAGTACAAATGCTAAATATTTCATAAATTCAAATAAACAAAAAAAATAGGTATTTAGGATAAACTAATTGCACAAATATTTATTTATTAACTAAATTGAATTTTTATTCAATTAAAATTGCTTTTTTAAATAATCAAAGCTAAAATTGAAAATGATAATTGTTAGAGCTACTCAAAAATTACTAAACAATCAGCGTTTAAAACCTGAAATGATTGATCAATCAATGGAGAATAAAATTGTTTTAGGCGAATGGTATGCAAACACAATTACAAGTTCATTTAAAGGAAAAAGTTTGGTAATTTATGTTCATCAGCCTAGCCTTATTACAATTGTGATTGCTGGTAAAACCATTAAAAAAACTTTTTCTGATTTTAGCATAAGACTTCAAAATTTATTGACTCGTTTTTCCTTTCCAGCTGCCTTTGTTACTGAACAAATGAATGCTTTTGATAGTTCAATTATTACCAAAACTGCTAGCAGAAAAATGCTTGGTTTTATGAATTCCATTACCGATCATTTAATTAGTAGAATGTATAGTTATGAAAATTTTGAAGACATTGATTTGGAAGAAGAAGAAAATATATTAATGAACTTTGTTCATGGAAGTAAGAACATTTATATGCCTGTTTCTTATTGGGGAAATTATTTTATAGGTGAAGATCCATTTCGTAATTTCCATGAATTAAAAAAAGGAGAAAACACCATTCAATTAATTCCAAACGAAAATAAATTGAGTAGGAGTGAGGACTTGCACATGGAAAACCAACTGATGAAACTTCAAATTGAAGATTTTTTGGGAGGACAAATTATGGGTGGAAATGAATTGGAATTACCCGCAGAAATAGAAAATTTATTTTTGAAAAACATCATTGAATTTGAAAAACAATCGAAGCATATAAAGAAAGTGAAAATTGTTGAATTGTTAGGAAAGCATACTTTTAAACAGGCAGCCGAATTAAACCCCAAACAGTTAAAATCCGCCCTTGACAAAGCTTTTGCGTTGCTTGCTAAAAACAATATAAACTTAGACTTTTTGGCTGAATACAGTGATGAAATAAAGTATAAATTTATTTCGGAAGAATTAATTCATGAAGAAGCGCAAATGATGAACATGCCTGGCATGATTATGCATTTTATTTATGAAGAGTTTCATCCCAATAAAGATTTTGATATAAGAAATAGAATCAAACATTTTTTGTTTACGTTGTTTGAAAACGAAGAAGATGAAAACAATTATCAATTTTCTTGTAAAGAAGAATTTAGGTTAAATAATGAATACATTACTTTAAATGAATTAAAAGCAAAAGCAAATCAATTGCATTTAATTCACGACTTAGAATCAATAGATGATTATAAGTTAAAACAAATTTTATTTAACAAAGAAAATAAAAAGGCTAAAGTGATTGGCCACCTTGAAATTAAAATAGAAGGAAGCAAAATAAAAAACAAAATTCCAATTACATTTTTTGCTGAACTAAGCAATGATTGGTGGGAATTAACAGGTTTGGATTTTGAATGGTTTAATTAAAACAGACAACTCTCAAATCATTTGGAGTTGTTCTGCATGGTAGCCTCAACGGGAATCGAACCCATATCGAGCGTTTAGGAAACGCTAATTTTATCCATTAAACTATGAAGCCAAAAAAAGAAAAGCTAATTTCAAAAATTAGCTTTTCTTTTTATAATATGTTATGATAATTTTAGTTTGCTTTTAAGCCTAAAACTTCAGCCATTTTAGCGCCAATTTCTGCAGGAGAATCAACCACATGAATTCCGCATGAAGCCATAATTTTCATTTTAGCAGCAGCAGTATCATCATGTCCGCCAACTATTGCACCTGCATGACCCATTCTGCGGCCAGCAGGAGCAGTTTGTCCAGCTATAAAACCCACAACAGGTTTTTTGTTTCCGTTAGCTTGAATCCAACGCGCTGCATCAGCTTCATAACTTCCACCAATTTCACCTATCATAATAATGGCATCCGTTTCTGGATCGTTCATTAATAATTCTACTGCATCTTTAGTTGGTGTTCCAATAATTGGATCTCCACCAATTCCAATGGCAGTAGAAACTCCTAAGCCAGCTTTTACTATTTGGTCAGCAGCTTCGTAAGTTAAAGTTCCTGATTTTGAAACAATACCAATTCTTCCTGCTTTAAAAACAAAACCTGGCATGATACCAACTTTAGC
>CAISTO010000078.1 GCA_903888395.1 uncultured Bacteroidota bacterium
AAAATTTTGGATTCATCGTATATTGCTGGTATTTCAAAAAACGATAGTATTGTTAGTTGGCGTTGGAATTTTGGCGATTTAAAAGTGGAGAGTTTACTGAAAAATCCACTTCATGATTTTACAAGCAATGGAACTTTTACAGTAAAACTAGTAGTATTAACACAAAATGGTTGTACCGACAGCATTTTGTTGCCTTTAACAATTAAAGGTCCAAAACCATTTTATACTTTTGCAAGTGGCGATACTTTAGGATGCAGTCCAGTAAAATTAAAACTGAACAATACCACAGGAGTTCAATTACAAAGTTGGCAATGGACTGTAACTGGTCCAACTAATTTTATTTTGTCAACTGATAAAGATACCGCTACTAATTTTACTTTAGTAAAATCTGGTAAATACAGACTTTTATTATTAGGAACGGACTCTTTAGTAAATGAAGTTACCGGACAAACTATTTATTGTACCTCGGTATATCCTGATACTTTGAATCCAAATTCTCGTCCGGTATATGTTACCGTTTTCGATAAACCAAAAGTTAATTTAATTGGACCAGATAGTGTTTGCCCTAATGAAATATTTACATTAACAGCAAGAGCAGATACTTTGTATAGTCAGTTTTTATGGCAAACAAGTACTGGTTTTAGTTCAGGAATAAAACCAAGAACAGACACTACTTTTAACTATAGTTTTAAAGATACAGGGAATTATTTTGTTAAATTAATTCCTACGCCAAAAATAAATATTACTTGTATTGATACGGCTATTCACGCCATTTATGTTAGAAATATAAAAGCAGATTTTGATATCAATGCAGCCAATACCCCTTCGTATTCATTTGTAAATAAATCAACAAATGCCACCGATTATTATTGGAATTTTGGCCAACCTAGTTCAGGTATAAACAATGTTTCAAATAGCCAAAATCCAACCCACGATTACAAAAGTTTAAACGATAGTTTTAAAGTATGTTTAGTAGTAAAAAATTTAGCTGATTGTTATGACACTACATGTAAAATTATCATTCCAGTATCGCGTTTAATTCAAGTTCCAAATGTGTTTACTCCTAATGGTGACGGCATAAATGATGCTTTTGATATAGATATTTTAGGGGAAGTTTTTTATGAAATAAAAATTTATAACCGTTGGGGAAATAAGGTTTTTGAAGGCAATACCGATGGAAAAGGAAACGATGGAAATAATTGGAACGGGAAAACCGATAATGATGGTTTGCCAAATTCCGCTGGAGTTTATTTTTACACTTTTAAATATAAATTTGATTTAAACGACAGTGAAAAAACATTGCATGGCACCATCACTTTAATTAACGAGTAGTTTTTTTTTTTAAATGACAAACGAGGAAATTGCACTTAAATGGTTTGAAGCATTTAACGAACATCATTTAGAAAACTTATTAAGTTTATACCATGAAAATGCCAAACATTTTAGTCCAAAACTAAAAATAAGATTACCAGAAACAAACGGACTTATTATAGGAAAAAATGCACTTAGAACATGGTGGGAAGATGCTTTTTTAAGATTGCCAAATTTGCATTATGCTGTAACAAGTTTAACAGCAAATAACCAAAGGGTTTTTATGGAATATATAAGGCAAGTTCCAAACGAAAATGACATGTTAGTGGCTGAAATTTTGGAAATAGAAAACGGAAAAATAATAGCATCTAGGGTTTATCATGGGTAAATAGTTACGTTGTTAAAATGAAATTTCGTGCTTTTGTATTGCTTTTTATTACGCTGCTAAACCTGCTTTTTTTAAGCAGTTGCCATAGGCGATATTGGTATAGATCATTTGTTTGGTCAAATTCCAAAAATGATATTCCAGTGAACATTTCAATTATTAACGAAAGTCCAAAATTAATTTCACCTGATTTTCAAAAAATAATATTGGCTACTTGCCAAAAACAATTACTAAAAAAAGGATATAAAGTAACCGATAAAAAAGTTGCTTTTCAGTTCAATTTAAACCTGAAAGTTGAATCATATTCGGTGAGTGGATTAGCGCATATTGGTGGTGAAAGAACATCGCTAATACCTTATTTTAATAAAGATGTGCAAGCGCTTTTATTGGAATGTAATTTAATTCAAACCAAAAAGGATTTGAAATGGAAAGTATGGGAAAATCAAAACGATTTGTATTTTTTCAATATTCAAAAACGTGATTTGAGAAGAGGTAAAAGCATGGTGAAGTATTTAATTAGAAGTGCAAAATAATTGCTTCATTCATGTTGTGTTTTATAACTATCCTAAATAAATACCATTTATCGTTTGGCAAATTCGTTTGAATAAATAGTTAGGCTGAAGTATATTTTATAAATATATTGCCTAATAATTTAAAACAATCAATATCTTTATGAAACAATTTTTCAAATTCATGTTTGCTAGCATGTTAGGCTTTGTAATTAGCGGAGTAATCCTCATTTTTGTTTTGGTAGGCGCAATTGCTGGTTTGGCTTCAAAAGGCAAAAAACAAGAAGTAAATGTTGAAACCAACTCCATTTTAAAACTTAACTTAAACTATGCTATTCCTGAAAGAACCAGTAATAATTCGTTTAAAAACTTTAATTTTCAAACGTTTGAAAGCAAGAATGATGCGGGTTTAGATGATGTTTTAAAAAATATAAAAAAAGCTGCAGCCGATGATAACATCAAAGGAATTTACCTAGAATTAGGTATCAACATGAACAGTTTTGCCACGTTAGAAGAAATTAGAAATGAACTTATTGACTTTAAAAAATCGAAAAAATTTGTAGTAGCTTATGGCGAATTGGCCGACCAAAAATCGTATTATTTATGTTCAGTAGCCGATAAAGTTTATTTAAATCCAGCAGGCGAATTGGTTTTAAATGGCTTATCGAGTAATGTTATGTATTTGAAAAATATGTTTGAAAAAATAGGCGTTAATCCTGAGTTGATTCGTCATGGAAAATTCAAATCGGCCGGTGAACCTTTAATTGCTGATAAAATGAGTGATGCCAACAGAGAACAAATCAGTTCTTATTTGGGAAGTTTGTATCATACCATGGTAAATGGAATTGCTACCGCACGAAAAAAACAAGTAAGTGAAGTAGAAAATATCATTAATCAATTACTGATTCAACACCCAGAAGATGCAGTAAAATTAGGAATGTCGGATGGTTTAAAGTACGATGATGAAATAGAAACTGAGTTTAAAAAATTGATAGGTAATGATGAAAATTTGAAATTTGTAACCTTAGAAAAATACAGTAATACTCCAAATATTAATGTGAGTACAAGTGAGGATAAAATAGCAATTATTTATTGTGATGGTGAAATAGTAAGTGGCGAAAGTGGTGATGACAATATGGGAAGCGAAACCATTGCCAAGGCAATAAAAAAAGTAAGATTAGACGATAAATATAAAGCAATCGTTTTACGCATTAATTCACCAGGCGGTAGTGCCATGGCAAGCGATGTAATTTGGCGCGAAGTGGTGTTAGCTAAAAAGGCAAAACCAATAATAGTAAGCATGGGAAGTGTAGCTGCAAGTGGCGGTTATTACATAGCTGCTCCGGCCGATGTGATAGTAGCGGAACCAAATACCATCACAGGTTCTATTGGCGTATTTGGTTTAATGATAAATGCCAAAGAATTATTAAATAATAAGTTAGGAATAAATGTAGAAACAGTAAAATTTGGCGAATATGCCGACTTAGGTTCAATTGACAGACCCTTGACCACAGCCGAAAGAGCTATTATTCAAATAGGAGTTGATAGAATTTACGATGATTTTATTACCAAAGTTGCCGAAGGTAGAAAACTTAAAAAAGAACAGGTAGATAGCATTGCGCAAGGAAGAGTTTGGGCTGCCATTGATGCTAAAAAAATAGGTTTGGTAGATGAATTTGGTGGATTAGACAAAGCAATAGCAATAGCTAAAACTAAAGCTAAAATTACTGATTGTAGAATTATAAATTTCCCTGAAATGAAGGATCCCATTGAAACTTTAATTTCAGATATGTCGGGGCAAGCAAGTATGTTTTTAACCAAAAGAAGTTTAACAGCTGAGCAGTTTAAATTATACACCGATTTTGAAAAAATAATGCATTACCGTGGTGTACAAGCCCGCATGAGTTTTAATGTAAACGTTCAGTAAACAAAGTCAGACAATTGAAAAGCCTAGGCGTGGCAAGGCGTCAGACTTTTGTATTCCAAAAAAAATCCTAAAAATCGTCATGCAGTAAGCATCTTCTTTCCTTGGCAACCATCATTGACTTCAATTATAGTACACAATTGACCTTTATAAATTGACTTAAAAAACGAAGAAAATATGAAAGTACACAAAATAATCAACTCTTATATTCCATAAAAAAATCCTGATTGAATTGCTTCAATCAGGATTTTTTTATTTATCTATTTCCGTATCTTTTTGAACTTCCGTTACTAGGTTTTGATTGACTAGTATTACTTCTAGGTTTATCATTTCTAGGACCACGTCCTCTTTGTGGTTCTTTTGGTTTTACTTCAAAATCTTTCATTGGGTAATCATGGTCTTCAATTACTGGAATTGAGATATTGATTAACTTTTGAATGTCTTTTAAATATGCTTTTTCTTCAAAATCACAGAACGATAAAGCGATTCCATTTGCGCCAGCACGGCCAGTTCTACCAATTCTATGAACGTATGACTCTGGAATATTAGGCAAATCGTAATTTATAACGTGAGTTAAATCGTCAATATCAATTCCACGCGCAGCAATGTCAGTTGCTACTAAAGCCCTAATGGTATTTTCTTTAAAATCGTTCAATGCTTTTTGTCTTGCATTTTGCGATTTATTACCATGAATGGCAGCCGATTTAATACCTGCTTTGGCTAATTCTTTTGAAACTTTATCGGCCACATGTTTAGTTCTAGTAAATATTAAAGCAGTTTTTATGTTTTTATCTTTTAAAATATCAATCAACAAATCGCGTTTGTTGTTTTTATCTACAAAATAAATGGCTTGTTTAATGGTTTCAGCTGTAGATGAAACTGGAGTAACTTCTACTTTTTCAGGTTTAGTTAAAATGGTATTCGCTAACTTAACAATTTCGGGTGGCATAGTAGCCGAAAAGAATAATGTTTGGCGTTTAAAAGGTAACTTTGCAATTACTTTTTTCACATCATTTACAAAACCCATGTCTAACATTCTGTCAGCTTCGTCTAACACAAAAACTTCTAAGCTTTTGTAATCCACATAACCTTGGTTCATTAAATCAAGCAAACGGCCAGGTGTGGCTATTAAAATGTCAATTCCTCTGCGCAAAGCATCTGTTTGAGGTTTCTGCCCTACTCCACCAAAAACTACAGTACTTGTAATTCCGGTATAGCGACCATAGGCTTTAAAACTTTCGTCTATTTGAATGGCAAGCTCACGCGTTGGTGTAAGCACCAAAGCTTTTATTTTTTTAAATCCTTTTTCGTTACTTTTAGTTTTGTATAAATTTTGCAACATTGGAATAGCAAAAGCCGCTGTTTTTCCTGTTCCTGTTTGGGCGCAGCCCAATAAATCTATTTTGTTTAATACTATCGGAATGGCTTGTTGTTGGATAGGTGTTGGGGTTGTATAACCCTCGTCAGTTAATGCCTTTAAAATAGGCTCTATTAACTGCAATTCAGTAAATTTCATTAATTAATTATTTGTTATATGTGCTTTTATTTCAGAATAAAAGCGTACAAAAGTAAGCCAATTAAGCCATTAACCTAATTTATTATTTTTAATAGTATTTAGTCGAAGGATGATAGACCATTGATTTTAGTGGAAATTATTGGAAATTCTTCAGTATTAAATGCCCACAAAATATAAATGTCATTACAAAAAAGTGAAGCAATCTCATATTAAGTTTAAGATTGCTTCACTTCTTTCGCAATGACAACTTTTCAATGTATGATATACGTTGAACTATAATAAAGTATTTTTCAAAACAGCTAATTTCTCATGTTCAAAAGCTTATTTTTTTCTATAATAGTAATTGCGCTGCCTTTTACTTCAATTAATTTTTCTTCTTTAAAGTCCGATAAAGTTCTAATGACAGTTTCTGCCGCAGTTCCTACTAAACTTGCCAAATCTTGTCTGTTTACATTAATAACAAAATGCTCTTCTTGTTTGGTATTATAAGTTTTATCAAGCATAATTAAACTTTCTGCAATGCGTTTTCTAACAGAATTATAAGCCAATTTCATCATTCTATTTTCGTGTTCCACTACACTTCCAGCAAGCATTTTTATAAATGAGTTTGCTACTAATCTGTTTTTAGAAATCAGTTCAAAAAAATCGTCTTTAGGAATAAAATAAGTAACAGTTTCCTCTAATGCTTCAGCATTGTCGGAGTAATTTGCATTTTCTAACAAATTAATATATCCAAAAAATTCCCCTGCATTATAAATTTTAGAAATATAATCCTTGTCGTTTAAGCTAGTTTTATAAGTTTTTACAGAGCCTTTTTCTATAAAATATATTCCTCTTGGCACATTGTCAATGCTATAAATAGGTTGTTTCTTTTTAAACAAAATTCTTTTTCTGTCTTTCGATATTTTGTCTAAATCTTCCAAAGTCATTGCAGTTTCAATGAATGATTCAATGCCTTCTATTGATTTATGAAAATCAGATTTAATAGCACTAACCTTACCTAATCTAACTTCTATTGCTTTTAATAATTCAGCATCTTCAAAAGGTTTGGTAATATAATCGTCAGCGCCCATGTTCATGCCTTTTCGCATATCATTTAACTCCGCCTTTGCAGTTAAAAATATAAATGGAATAGACGAAGTAATACTTTCTGAAGATAACAAATTTAAAACACCATAACCATCTAATTCCGGCATCATAATATCGCAAACAATTAAATCTGGAAGTAAATATTTAGCTTTAGTAGCACCCTCTTTTCCATTTATTGCTTGTTCTACTTTATAACCTGAAAGTTCAAGTATTTCGGCAATGTTTTCACGTACATCTTTGTTATCTTCAATTACTAATATTTTCTTCATTTTTGAATTAATTTGATATTGGATTTAAAACCAATGGGAGGTTAATTGTAAAAGTTGTTCCTACATTTAGTTTGCTGGTAAATGTAATATTACCACCTAGAAGTTCAATGTATTTTTTTATAATATTTAAACCAATACCCGTTCCTTGAATATTAGCAGCATTATTTGCTCTGTAAAATCTTTCAAATAAGTGTTTTTGTTCATTTAGAGGAATACCAATTCCATTGTCAATTACACTTAAAATGAATCTATCATCATTTGCTTGTAAATGAACAATAATTTCACCGTTTTCTGGAGAATACTTTATTGCGTTAGTAATTAAGTTTTGCCAAATAGTTCTGATTATCTTTTTATCATGATTAATCATAATTTTTTTAAGAGAAAGCTGTAATACTATTCTTTGTTTATCTTTTAAATCGTTTACCACCTCATCAATATTTGTATTGATAAAATCTACCAAATCAAAAGTGGTAGGTTCTATTTTAAAATGTCCTGAATCTAGTTTTTCTACTGATAAAAAATATTCTAAAATTTCAGTTAAATTAATAATTGATGTTTTAATTTTTACACCATGTGAAGCAAATTTTACGTGTTCATTGAGTTCCTTATATTTTACCATTAAATTAAGCGATGAAAGTATAGTACTTAAGGGCGTTCTAAATTCATGCGATGCCATAGAAATAAATCTAGATTTCAATTCACTTAATTCATTGGCTTTATCTAATGCATGTCTGGTTTTTTCTTCCGCTTCTTTTACCAAACTAATATTTAAACAAACTACTACAATTCTGTCAATTGAATCATAATTGTCTTTAATTGGAGTGGTATAAAACAAATAATTATTATTATTTATAACTAATTCATACATGGTACTTTCACCATTAACTGTTTTATTGAAATGATAAGTATGAATATCACTAATTTCTTTATCAAAAGTTTCGGCTATTGTTTTACCTAAAAAATCTTCTTTACTTAATCCAAGTTTTTTCAATTCTAAGCCCTCAATAAACTCACAAATATGGCTTTTATTATAAACACTAATAATTCCATTTGGGTAATTTTGTGCAATAATAGAAAGCATTTGCTGTGATTTTAATAGTTCAATATTTGCTTTTTTGTTTTCATCAATTTGTTTTGCTAATAATACATTTGAACTCTCTAATTCAATATTTGCTGAACTTAATTGAGCAGTTCTCTCGCTTACATGTTTTTCTAAATCTGAATTATTTTTCTCTAATATTTTGCTATAATCTTCAAGGTCATTTTGTGCTTTTTTCAAAACACTTATATCATGTATAACACCTGCAAAAAGCTTTTCACCATTTTGCATTTCTACATCACAAATACTTAAAAAAAAAGGAAAAGTGGTGTTGTCTTTTCTTTTGCCAACTACTTCTCTGCCTATTCCAATTATCTTTTTTTCACCAGTTTCATGGTGTTTTTTTAAATAACCATCGTGTTTTGAATGATCTGGTTCTGGCATTAACATGCTAATATTATTTCCTATCATTTCCTCATTTGAAAACTGAAACATGTTAGTGATAGAATTATTAACTGATTGAATAATACCTCTATTATTAATAACTATCATACCATCTACCGCATTATTAAAAATGGCACGCAGTGTTTCTTCATTAATCAATGAATTGTTATTCATAAGTTTTGTAACTAATAAAAATAAGATGCATAAGTAATGGAATTAAACTTGTTTTCAAATTTAAAAATTTAAATCAATTGTTATTTTCTAAAAAATAAATATGGCTTTTTGCTTGTAATCAATAACTTAATAAAATAGCATACTTGAATATTGACATTATAAAAATCAGGTAATAAAAATGATGCTTTTTCGTTTCATATTGCAATATGAAAAACTCCTTATATATAATTTATTGCTTAGGTATATTTGCCTCTTGTAATTCAGAAAAAATTTCACCAAAAAAAAATATTATTGATTTAAACGAAGGTTTAGTAGTAAATATTCCATTTAGTAACTCATACATTGAAAGTATAAGTAATACGGAAGGAATGAACTCAAAAACTATATTTATACAAGATAGAAAGAAACAAGCAAACCAAGCTATTTATTTAAACAGAAATGATTCGGCTTTAGTTGATTTTGGTGATTTAAACCTAGCATCTATTACGAATGCTATATTCAGTATTAGTTGCTGGGTAAATTTAGAAGATACTATTAAACCTTGTGCTATATTGAGTAAACGTAGCCCTTATGGAGGTTTTGAATACAGCATTGATAATCATTTTAGAAACAAGCAATATTTTAATTTTGATAATTGGAATATAAATGGAACAAATACGGTTTATGGATTTGATCCATTAAATGCTTCCGCTCCTATTCAGTTAAACTCATGGCAGCACATTGTTTTTATTGCCAATGGCAATCAATTAAAAGTTTATAACAACGGAGTATTACAAGCAAACTTTGATAACAAAAACAACGAAGAATTTGCAAATACAGACAAGCATTTTATAATAGGAAATGGTGGTGGTTATGGTAAATATTATTATTTTCAAGGAGCAATTGATGATGTGAAAATATATAATCGTGTGATCAATAATGAAGAAATAAATGCTTTGTATACTCAATAAAAAAATACTTATTAGCTTAAATTACTTTTAGTTTTGCATATGGCATTATGGTAAAATTCAACTATTGTTTACTTAAATAATATTTGTTTCAACAAGCTCAACTAATGCTAACGTAGAGTATATTTGAAAGTATGAACTAAAATGAAGTACTTTATTTGTTGCTGTGTCGCCTCTACGAGGCTTTTTGTAATACGTATTATTTCGGTTTACAATAGTATCACCTCTACGAGGCTATTAGTTTCAAAAAGTTAATTTTTCACCAAAGCAAGTGCAAAGTCATTTGCTAAACTTGTAAAACTTCTACTTTATAATTCAAAAAAAAGCTGCTTCAATTTTACTTGAAGCAGCTTTTTTATTATTAGTGTTTAAAACTATTCTCTAATCAGTGTGATTGAACCACGAACTGTTTGTTCTTGTTCTCCTCTTAATTGATAATTGAATAGGTAGTAATAAGTTCCTGCAGGGTTTTCACCTCCATCATTATTAGTTTTACCATTCCACATTTTATCAGGATTATCACTTTCAAAAACGTTATTACCCCATCTGTTCCAAATAACTAAACTGTATTTTTTGAATCCAGAAATATCAATTTTAAATACATCATTTACTCCATCGCCATTAGGGGTGAATACATTAGGTATTTTTAATTTACTTTTTGGAACAACTATTTCAATTACTTTACAAACTGAATCTGGACAAGAATGTGTTCCAGCAACATCGGCTATAATACAAACAACAAACGATTTAGTTGAATCAAGATCATAGAATTCAAATAGTTTATTATTTAAAGGACTTGATTCATCAAAATCAATTGGGAATCCATTTAATAACGTACCGTCTAAATTATATATTTTCCAAGTATACTTATCAGATAGTGATGTATCCGAAGTATTAATAACTCTATAAGTAGCTTCACTTGGAGAAGAACCGGTAAAGTCTGCTTTAGCTTTAGTTGCTACCATAGCAATGGTATCTTGATATGTACAAGGAGAGAATCCTTTATTAAATCTAGTAGAGTTTAATACTAATTTATACTGACCAACATTGTTAAATCTATACTGCCAAGATGTATCAGCAATGTAGTTAGTTTTCAACACTGAATCTAACCTTGCATTGTATTTACCATCAAATACGTCCATTCTGTATCTATTAATGGTGTCTCTATCTGATAGATTAGATATAGTAAATACCTCACCCACACAAACTGTATCCCTAGAACTTAAGAAATCTACTTTATATGGCACATTTACAGTAATTCTAATTGGTTTTTCAAAACCATCAACGGTATCAGGTGTAATTACTGGTTTACAAACTCCACCACTACCATTTACATTATCATAAGCAATTGCAGAAATATAATATGTTCCTGGCTGATCATAATAGAAAGTAGCTGTGTCAATTACAGAGTATGTAAAAAAATCAGAGGCACCATCTGGTCTTCCAGAAAGTATAAATGTTGATTTAGTTGGCGTGTCTTTAGCACTTGCCCAAGGCTCACGTTCTGGAATACTTACTATTCTAACCCTGTGAGGTGCACAGCCAAGCGTATCGTCAAGAATTACTAAATGAGGACGTGGACCACTGATAAAGATATCTTTAAAAGCAGTATCAGTACATCCTTGTTCAGTACTTATAGCCAAACGCAAAGTATATTTTCCATTTTTTCTGTAATCATAAACAGGATTTTTCAAAATAGATTGTGGAGCTAAAGGATAATAAGGTCTGTCACCAAACCACCATTTCCAAGAAGCAATTCTATCTAAAGAATCTATGCCTGTAGTAGCCCAATAATCATCTAGGATTGTAGTAGAATCTTTGAAAGTAAAGTTATCTCCACAAATGTAAAGATCTTTAGCTTGAATAGCTGCAATTGGTTTTACAACGTTTACATATTGGAAACAAGTATCCCAACGGCCAATACTATCAATTGAAATCATTGATACTTTATATCTACCATATTTAGGGTATTGATGTGTAACTTTATTTAAGGGTCTAAATGGTCCATTGGCATCAATTACACCATCCGATTCAAAATCCCAATAAATACGCTCGTGGAAATAATTTCTATTTTTAAAGCAACGAACAACGGTATTTCCTAAATAATCAAGACCTTGAACTTTTAGATTATGAGTAACAGGACAAACTACAGTTGAAAAAGTACCAGAAAAAACTAAATAATCAGTCAAATCATTGGTAACATTTGTTTGAATTGAATCAATAGGATAATTGTCTTTTGTATAAGCCCAATTATGCATATTTCCTTGATTGTTATTCAATAAATCATTTTCATTATCTGGAATATTTAATGGTCTAGAACAATTAGTTGAAGGATACCAATACCTGATGGAATCATAAAAATAAACTGTTTCACCTTGGCAAAATACTGTATCCCATTCGCCTGCTGCATTTTTAATATCAAAGGTATCAATTACACCTATTACAATGTATTTAGTTATTCTGTTTTCACATTTAAAATAACTATTTGTTACCATATTATGAAGAACAGGAGTAATATCTCCTCTTCTTTCTAATTCACCATTTCCACCCACTACCATTTGCTCAAAAGTAGTTTTTAAGTATTTATGGTGAATAGGAGTAAACATTAAACTAGAATCACGAGTAGTAATAATAGTATCTATTCTTTGTGGTGGAAAAACTTTAGCTAAATCATCACAACGATAAATTTTATTAATAACAGTATCAACAGAAATTCTTAAACCAACAGGGAAATATTCAGTACTTGAAAGCGTCCATGGTAGGTCATTTGAATTAAATATATATCTAATTCTATTAAAAGGAATGTCTTCTTCTGGTTGGTAATAAAATGAATCTACAGTAGCAGTTCCATCACCCCAATCCCAAACATCGGCAATTACATTGTCTTGAATTGAATCGTAATAATGAAATACCACATCATCTCCTCTTCCTCTTAAGTAACAGAAAGGTGGAGGATTTGGAAAATCATAAGCAAAATTTTCAATGGTAAAGTTTGCATTTAATTCAATAAATCTAAAGAAGTTATGGTACCAAACTGTATCACTGTAACAAGATGGTAAATTACAATTGGTAGGAGAAAAACATCCTGTTCCAACTATTAAACCTAATGTTACCCAACCTTTAGGATCTACTGGCATATTATTAACTCCACCACCAGTTGGTCCACTTGGCCAATAATGTAACCAAGCTTTTGTTCCAGCAGAACTGCTCCATTGTCTTGGTGGTTGAGGAGGATAATTTACTGCTTTATACATCATAGGCATGGTTAAACCACCAGGATTTAATGGATCAGGATTTGTGCCAGACCAATCCACAAAATTATCTAATTTACAAGGTGTATTGTCATTTCTATCTAGTAATGAATCGTAATTAATTAATAACATGGTTCTATCGCTAGAAGGTAAAATACCCGCACCTTGATCTGTTCTTGCGGAATCTAAATAACCATTTCTATTAAATATTAACTGAGGATCACCACCTGAAGAACCTGATTTAAAGTTAGGACAAATTTTACCATCTTGACTTAAACCAAATGCATCGGGACGAGTAAAACTTAATGTTACACTACTTGAACCATTACAATCCCAATCATCTAAGAATAATGAATCTCTGATAATAGAATCTTTAGTTCCATTAGTAATAGGATCATAAATTTGAATGGTATCAAATTTCAACTTTATTTTTCTAAATCCAGGATCACCAGAAATATTATTCAATGAATCTTTCATTCTTAAAGTAACAGTTATATCTTGTATAACCTGACGGTCAAACGCATATCTATATAAGGTTTTAGGAGGTGAAATTCCTGGTATAATATCGGAACCTCTGTAAGTTCTAGTTCTTCCATCATTTGCTTTTTGAGTTAAGTTAATAACTAATACACCAGTATCAATTCTTGTTCCAGCAGGAATTACATCCATCCAATTTCCTCTTGAACTTGAAATCGGATCTGGAATTCCCCTATTAAGAGTAATAACATTATTAGCAGGAATATCGGCAGGCCAAATTCTTAACATCGTATCTATACGTGTGGGAGTAGGACCAGTAGCTGTCATTGGTTTATTCCATCCTTGTGAACCAATTGTATCTCTAGGTTGCACCCAAGTAAAACCTGCTGGTGGTGCTTGTGATGTGGGCCAAACTGTATATCCTTTTGTCCATCTTGTTGAATCATAAGGAGGAAAATCATGTCCATATCTATACCAATCAAAAGCAACATCCCAGTTTGTGTAGGTATGAGTAGGCATCGTATCGTGTGAATAATTACAAATATCTAATCTTCCCAAGTAAGCTTTTCCATTGGCAATGAATGCACCTATGGTTCTATTTTTTAAATCACCAGCACTTGTATAGGGTTCTAAACCACCATTTGCTTGAGAAGGATTTGGAATAGAATATGAAGTACAAGCGGGAGCAAATGCATCTTCCGCAAAATCCCAACGAATCCAAATTCTATTTGATTGATAAGTTAACGAATTATTTACAAAATAAACAGGGTAAGAAGGACCGCATTGTAATTTTTGCCATTGTAAAACCACATCATCAGGAGGAGGTGGACCACCAGCTGGAAATGGATTTTCAATTCTTACAAAAGGACCTAAAATTTGTACTCCTAAACCTATTAATTTATCTCTAAATAATGTATCTGTAGTTCTTATTACACGAGATATTGGATTGCAAAAATCTCTATATAATGGAACAGTATTTAAAGCACTGGTAAAAGGATTTCTAAAAGTAGTAACACCCGTATCAATCCATTTATTAATACATGCATCATCATTTATATAAAAGAAATCCCAACTTGAACTCATTGAATCAGTCCAGCCAATATGACGAGCATGAATACTTAATATAACAGTTGGATCAACTGAACTGTAAGTTGTATCATATGCATAAGAAGATATTTTACCATTATAATTATAATACTGCGGTTTTGCAGCTGTATTTGGTGTTAATAATCTACCATTCTTAGTATATAAAATTGGATTTAATTGAGGTCCATTAGGATTTGTCCACTGAGGATAGTTTGGATCTGGAGCTGCCCAATAATCTTGATATTGATACCTATTTAAATCTTTTGGGAGCGTATCTATTTTTGAATAAAAAGTATATGTTCTAGATTTGGCAGTAGCACCCGGACATTTAACTGTTAAAGTAGGGAAAAATTGTCCCATACCTTTGTAATCATAACTAGGTTGAAACACATTTCTAAACGGATTTACATCCGATCCTGGTGGATTTGCATTTGGATCATGAAAATGCCATTGTATATCTAATGGAGTTCCACCCGGTCCTTGTAAGTCATATTTATTATATAAAGTTAGTGTTGCTGCTCCTGGAGTCATTAAACAAACTGAATCGGCTATTGAATCGTTAGGAATGCTACGTTTGGTTAATAACTCAATTTGGAAAATAATATTTTCAGGTAATTGTAATCCTGTACTTTCATAATAAAAGGTATCGATACATCCTGAAGATTTATCTTTAACAATTAGTGAAGGACGAAATACGTTATTAGTTGTATACCCATGTGTATATGGTTTTGACCATCTGTTAAAATCTTCAGTTACAGTTCGAGGTGGGCCAGATACGTATGTTGTACCATCACCATAATCAAAAGTAAATGAAAACACATTTGCAAAACTCATGGCAGTAGTATTTTTATAAATATAAAAAGTTGTATCACACTGCGCCTTACCTGTAATTTCGAATTTAGGATTAATATCTGGTGCTAATTTTACACCTTTAGCACTTAATAAATCCGTAATAGGATCGGTAGTACAACCCACAGAATCTGTTACTTTTAATCCAACTTGATAAGCAGGATTATTTAAGGCATACTGATGACAAATATTTCTGATATTAGTATCGGTAATTAATCGGTAATTTCCATCACCAAAAGTCCATTCATATTTAACCAAAGGTGCAGTACCCTGTTTAGAAGTGTTGCCGAAACAATATTGGTTATTTTTAAAACATTGGTTATCGGCACTTGAAAGTGTAAATGAAGTAGTTGGGCGTTGCCAAATCTTAATAGATTTAGTAATAACTATATCTGGTCCGCCATTTCTTTTAACTACAACTGTTATATTATAAGTTCCACCATTAAAATATTGTTTTGAAAACAATGGAATTGGTGGTTGCCCGGCTATTCTAGCATTTACAGCAGTGTCGTTAGGTAATCCCCAACGTACAGTAAATGAAATTAAATCAGATGCGGCAATACCAGGTGTTGTAATGTTAACACGTGTTCTATCTACACCGGCACAAGCTATTGTGGGGGATATTGTAAAATCTGCCTGGGCTTTAACCAAGATAGATGTAAACAATAGAAAAACCAAAACAGCACTGTGTTTTAGCTTTCGGATGGATAATTTAAAGTACATATATTTCATTTTATTATTATTTTTTATATTTTAAACAGTTTGCTAACATAATATTATTTAATTAAATTACAAATTTTGGATTTATCGAATCACTTTTATTTTTGTCATTCGTGTGGAATTTTTTTCTTCATTATAAAATTTAAACTGAAAAATTCCATAGTAAGTTCCACTGTTACAGGCTTGTCCAGTTTTATAGTTTGTCCCGTCCCAATTGTTATTTTTATCGTTACTTTCAAAAACTAATTCATTGTTATAATTGTAAATTTTCAAATTATAGAATTTTTCACCTTCTAAATCTATTACATATTTATCATCAATTCCGTCATTATTTGGAGTAAACACATTCGGAAAAATTCTGATACCCGCTTCATTCCCTGAATTTGAAAAATCTTCTTTACTTTCATTTTCTTCTATCATTTCCACTTCTTTATTTTCAGCAATATCTTCATTTGAAATGTCTTTATTAGATTCATTCGAAACAATCATTACATTTTCATTTTTTGCCTTTTTAATTTGTTCTAAAGTGTTTGTTTTATTGATATTAACAAATTCATTGACAGTTTTTTCTGAAGTATTTGAAGTGCTATTATTATTTGAAATTGCTCTTTTATTTTCATTAATTTTTATAGCTTTATTTTCAGCATTAACTGAAGCTATTTTTGGCGTCTCAACTGTTTTTATATCTTCGGTATTTGAGTTTGAAGATAAAATACTGTTTTCCACTTTTGGACTTTCTATAATATTATTTTTTTCATTGCTTATAAAATAAACTACTACACTTGCGGGAATCACAACAAAAGCAGCAATTTTAGCAATTGTAATGACTAATTTACTGCCAATAGTTTTGGTAATTATAGTGGTTTGCGCAGCAGCATTCGCTTGAATACCTTGCTCTATTCCTGCCCAAATATTTGGCGCATCAGGAGCAAAAGTTTCCATTTGTTGTTTTAATATATTATCTAATTTATTCAATTTTTTAACTTATTATATTCTTTTAAAAAAGCACCTCTTGCCCTAGCTAATTGGCTCTTTGAGGTTCCTTCACTTATTCCTAGCATTTCGGCTATTTCAGCATGTGAATAGCCTTCAATTGCAAACAAATTCAAAACAGTTCTATATCCATTTGCAAGCTTTTGAAAGATTTCCATAATTTCCTTTTGACTCATTTTGTCAATAGTTAAATTATCAAAGCCTAAATCATATTCCTCTGCAATATCACTCGTTTCAGTATTAAATTTATTTACTCTTATATTTTCTAAAGCACAGTTAACAAATATTCTTCTCATCCATGCTTCTAAAACTCCTTTACCTTCAAATTGCTTAATTTTACTAAAAACCCTAATATAACCTTCTTGCATGATGTCTTTTGCATCTTCAGGATTTTTGCAATATCTTAAGCATATTCCATACATTTGTCTTACGGTAAATTCATACAATTGTTTTTGAGCCTTGGCTTGCCCTTGTATGCATTTATCTATCAATTCTTGACTAATATTCTGGCTCACTTTTTCTATTGCTGTTGTGGATGATTAAATAAAGTATTTTTTGGTTGCAAGTATTTGCAAAAAAAACTTAAAATTTTCTAAATGCTTTTATTGCAAGCTATTTATTTTAAAATTCATTTACTTTGCTTACTTAAAAATTATATTTATTTGTTCAAAAAACTCCAATATATTATTTTTTTAATTGCTGCGCAATTTGCTTGTCAAAATAATATTTTGGCACAAGTGAATATTTTGCCAGAGGCAATAAAAAACAATATAAGTTTTACAGAAAATAATGGTCAATGGAACAAAGATATCAAATTCAAATACAGCAGTTCAGCCTTCCATATTTTATTGAAAGATGAAAGTATTTCTTACTATTTTCTAAATCAAAAAAACGTGGCAGATGCGAATGATCACTTGCGTAAAATAGAAAAAAAAGAAATTATAATTAACGGGAATTATTTAGCTGTTTTGTTTAAAAATATAGATAAAAACTGCATTCCAATTTCAAATGGTGTAGCAGAAAACTCCTACAAAAATTACTTTTTAGGAAACGATAAAAGTAAATGGAAAATCAATGTTCATACTTACCAAAATATCATTTATCCAAATATTTATAAGCAAATAGATTTACAAATAAATGCTTCCAGAAGCAATATTTTAAAATACGATTGGATTTTAAAACCTAATGCTAATTTGGCTGATATTCAGTTACAAATAACTGGTTCAGATAGTATTTATATAACTTATAACGAATTATTTATTTCCCATTCACAAGGAATTTTAAAAGAACAAAAACCATATGCTTATCAAATTATAGGGGGAAAACGTGTTTTGGTAAATGTAAAATATACTTTAAAAAACAATTGCATTGGTTTTGAAGCCGAACATTACAACCCAAATTACAATTTAGTGATTGATCCAGATTTGATTTTTAGTACTTATAGCGGTTCAACAGAAGATAATTTTGGATATACTGCCACTTATGATAGCAAAGGAAATTTATTTGCAGGAGGCATTACTACCAATGAAATTGGTGGTTCTTATCCTGTAACTCCTGGTGCATTTCAGCTTTTTTATAAAGGTGGTGTGGGAGAACCTCCTGTTAATTTGCCTTGTGATATTACCATTAGCAAATACAGTAGCGATGGAAAGCAGCTAATTTACGCCACTTATTTGGGAGGAAAACACGATGAAAATCCGCACAGTTTAGTGGTTGACAATAACGATAATTTAGTAGTAATGGGAACTACCAAATCAGTTGATTTTCCAATAAATAATAACGCTTACGACACCAGTCACAATGGGAATTACGATTTTTTTGTAACCAAATTCAATGCTAATGGAACTGCACTTTTGGGCTCCACTTTCTTAGGAGGAAGTTTGGATGATGGTTTGAATTTAAATGCTGACCTAAATATTTTTTATGCCGATGAATTTAAAGGTGATGTAATCATTGATAAAGATAATAATATTATAGTTGGAAGTTGTAGTAAATCGTATGATTTTCCTATTACAACGGGTTCTTTTGGTGCGGCTAATAACAATTCATTACAAAAAGGTGTAGTTTTTAAATTAAGTCCAAATTGCAATTCATTAATTTTTAGTTCGGCCATTCCAAATTTAAGCGATGATGTAATTTATAGCGTAGATTTAAATAGTAATCAAGATATTTTTATTGCTGGAAGCACCAATAAAGATATGGGAATTATTAATGCAACAAACTCCTATTTTGGTGGTAAAAGTGATGGGTTTTTTGCTAAAATAAAAAACGATGGAAGTACTATTTTAAAGTTAAAATATTTTGGAACTAGTTCAAGCGATCAAATTTTTAGTTTGGAATTAGACAACGATGAAAATATATATGTGGTAGGAAATTCAATGGGAAATATTCAACCAATAGGAAATGTGTATTCAGTAAAAGATGGCAAACAGTTTATTAGTAAAATAAATAAAGACTTTAATAATGTGGAACTAATTAGCACATTCGGGAGAGGAAATGTAAGTTTTGATATTAGTATCAATGCATTTTTATTAGATGACTGCGGACGTTTATACATGAGCGGTTGGGGTGGAATAAATAATGTAGGTAATACGAATGGTTTAATAGTAACTGCCGATGCATACCAAAAAACTACCGATGGCCGTGATTTTTACTTAATGGTGATGAGCCAAAATGCTGAAAAATTATTATATGCAAGTTTTTTTGGTGGGAATATTACTGGCGACCACGTTGATGGTGGAACAAGTAGATTTGATAAAAAAGGTTATATATATCAATCAGTATGTGCAAGTTGCCCTGATTTTAGTGGACAAACATCAATCAGTGATTTTCCAATAAGTTCTGATGCTGTTTTTAAAACCAATGTAAGTCCAAGGTGTAGCAATGCAGCATTTAAAATGTCGTTTAAATTCAAAGATGCAAACATTTTTTACAATTTTGATACCTGTTCAAATACTGTAACATTAAATACACCAACAGAAAATGCTTTAAATTATTTATGGCTTTTACCAAATGGAAAAACCAGTAATTTAAAAAATCCAACATTACTAATTGATGAAATTAATAACCAAGAAATAGTTTTAATAATAAATAGTGGAACTAATTGTGCTGATACGGCAAAAACTACTATTCATTTTGCTGACAGTTTAAATAAAGTAAAAACTATCAATGTATTTACACCCAATAATGATGGAATCAATGATTATTTTAAATTAGAAGGATTGTCGAAATGCGGGGAGGCTGAAATTATAATTTATAACCGTTGGGGGCAAGAAATTTTTAAAAGCAGTGACAAAGATTTTAAATGGGATGGAAAAACTACAAACGGGGAACACGTTAGTGAAGGGGTATATTTTTATTTAGGAAGTTTTAAAAAACAAAATGAATCTACTGTAAAACTTCACGGAACAATTACATTAATAAGATAAATATTTAGTGTTAT
>CAISTO010000079.1 GCA_903888395.1 uncultured Bacteroidota bacterium
ACCTTCATCTGAGTTAACATCATCTTTCACCTCTAAAAATGAACCTGGATATTCTAAATAATATATATAAAAGTTTTTACATAAAAATAAATCTATCTCATCTTGAATAAAATTTGCAATTAAGTCATCACTAATAAGTCCACCTATTGTTCTTCTATATGTTGACATTATACCACTGCATAGGGCTGATACACTTTTATTGTCACATAAATGCCATTTCAATCTTTCATGTAAATGTCCGCTATTTAACCCATTAGCATTATTTCTTACACCTGCAGTTCCTAAATAAACTAAATCATATTGAACACCGTCAATTTTTTTGGTATACCTTGGCTCAATTGGATTAATTGTAATATATTTACTTAACACTTTATATCCATCCGATTTCATAAACCAGAAATAAATTCCTTTTGTTTTTGGAACCTTTTTAACTTCTTGACAACATCCTTTTATTGATTTTTTATCTTCTAAGTTTTCATTCAGCCATGCAGTGATGGAAATGTGGTTTTCTGATTCATGTAATTTTCTCATAAATTGCTTGTTTTTATGTAAGTATACAAAATTAATTTTGATAATCCAAATTTATTTTTATCTAATTGGAGTATAATTGAGGATATTAATTCCAGGATATCGACTTTCCAAGGCTGCCTTTGCATAGAACCAGTCTGTGGCTTCTACGGTCTCTTTTAAAAATTTTCCTTTAGACGTTGGAGTCGTGAATGAAACTAACCATTTGTGTATTGTAGAACTCATAATTATTTTATATTAAAGTTGTAAATTATTTCTTGTGGAATGTTGTTAGGTATAGGAGAATCAAATATTGCAATTCCTTTAAAAAGTTCACCGTCATTTGGTAACTCCTCAATCAAATCAAATGAAAGCATAAACTGTTCTTTGTTTAAAGCTACAAATTCAGATGCATAAGGTTGAATAAAGGCATTTTTTATAGGTATGCTTCTGTAATCAAATAGAACAGTTTCTTTGGTATTAGATCCCTCAAATTCAAAACAAAATTCAAATAAGGGGATTTTACCATTTTCTTCTATCAAATTTATAGTGAAAATTTGATCTACTTCTTTATAGTTTTCACCGTAGTATTTTAAAATTAACTTTCCTTTTTTTATTTGTTGTTCCATGATTTTATTTGTTGTTTTATTTTATTTCGACTTTATCAATTCTAGAGCCAAGTCAAGGTTTTGAGATGGTTCGCTGATAAAAAAGTAATGATCGTTAAAAGGCGAAAGACATTCTATCATTCTCTGTAATGATATTCCATTTAAATATAAATTAGTACTTTCACTTCTCGCAGCTGGTACTTTTTTATTCCAGTTTTTCACCCATAATAATGCTTCTTCATCTGTGCAATTATTAAATAGCTGATATAACTTTACAGCTTGGTTTTTATAAAGTAAATACCCATTTGAATTTACCAATAAATTACTAATTTCTTCAGGAATACTTGCTAAAAATTCAGGATCAATTATTTTATTTTTATCTAAAAAAGATTTTCTATAAGTTGACAATAAAAACTTCAAATCATCTATAGTTTTTACATCTTTTGCTGCTTCTAAAAAATCGTTGCTAAACCCTAATTCTTCTTTTTGATTTTTGTTCATTTGTAAATAAAGAAACACCGTTTTATCATAAAAGATTGGTAACAATGAAAAACTGAAATAAACGGCATGACAATAACAAGGCTCATCTATTTTAAAATCTTTTCCGTAAAAATTATACATTTTAGAAACTAACTGGGGTTCGTCAGCACTGTAAAAAATTTGTTCTTTGATTATTGATTCCATATTTTTTTAAATATTTTTCAAAGATAATTACTATAAACGACAAAAGATGTCGTTCTGAAATAGTACTTTTGTAAGAAAGCAATTATGAAAAAAGAAAAGGTAAAAAA
>CAISTO010000080.1 GCA_903888395.1 uncultured Bacteroidota bacterium
TATTTAGACAAGCTAATTAGCTACGAAAAAGACACCATTTTAAATACGGATTGGCGTAAACAAATATTGCACGTTTCGGGAGGTGATATTTTTGACCAAGCAAGTTTAGCCAATCAATTAAATTTGAATAAAGCACAAATTATGAAACCCGCTTTTGGTGCTAATGTAACTACTTACAATAAAAATTCATCTGATATTGTTGAAGTTGGTTTCAAAGAAAAATTAATAGCGGAGTTAAATAAAGGGAAAAGTTTAATGACCTTTTTTGGACATGGTTCTTTGTCGGTTTTAGATGTTGATTTTGGAAAAATCAGTGACATACAAAATTCCAATAAATACACTTTTTTTTACTTTAATGGTTGCAATATTGGAAATGCAAACGATGCAGATCCACAGGGAAGTGGGAACATTTATGGTAAAGATTTTATAGTGGCTCCCAATAAAGGAGCTATTGGATGGTTAGCACATTCAAACCTTACACTTTTAGGGAATTTGAATAGCCAAATGACTCGTTTTTATGCCAATTTAAGTAAAGATTTATATGGTAAAAGTATTGGTAAAATTATTCAACAGTCAATTGCTGAATCAACTATATCGGGCGATATATATAGTGTTTCGCACGGTAATCAATTAATTTATCAAGGCGATCCAGCTTTGAAATTGGCAAGTCCTTTTTTATCCGATTTTGAAATTACAAATGCAGATATTTATTTAACCGATAAAAACTTAACAGCCTTAGCTGATTCTTTTGAAATAAACATTATTGTTAAAAATTTAGGTAAGGCAATACAAGATTCTTTGCTAATAAGTATTGAGCATATTGTTGGATCAACTGGAAATAAATTTTATTATGATAGTTTAATTTTACCATCACCTTTTTACAAAGATACGTTAACAGTTAAACTGAAAGGCCAAGGAAAATCAATGGCTGGGAACAATACATTCAATGTTTTTGTGGACCATATAAATGCTAAATTTGAGTCGAACGAAAACAATAACCAAGCTGTTTTTAATAAATTTATTCCTGGAAGTGGTATCAATTTATTGTACCCATTAAATTATTCTATACACAATAAAGATAGTGTAGAATTAATGGTTCAGAACAACGATTTATTTGTAAAAGACAAGGATTATATTTTTGAAATAGATAATAATATTCAGTTCAATTCATCCTCTTTATTTTATCAAACTTCAGGAATCATCAAGGCTAATGATGTAGCAAAATGGAAAGTAAATTTAAGCAATAAAGATTCTGTGGTTTATTTTTGGCGTGCAAAATTAGTTTCAAATAATCCATTGAATGATACTTGGATTGAATCATCTTTTACTAAAATAAATAATAGTTCCTTTGGTTTTATGCAAAGTAATTTTGATCAAATTAATACTTCACAAACCGATAAAGTAGTTTTTGATACTATTAAAAGACAGCTTAGTTTTATAGATAATGAATTAGTTTTAGGCATTCAAAACAGGCGTTTTAATCATAGTAATATGGGTGTAATTGTGCCTTATCAATTAAATGAAGGAGTTGGTTCTTGCGTTGGAAATACAGTAGTTGCCTTGGTTTTTGAACCATTCCAAGTTGATTTTCCATATGAAATTCCTGGCTATCCTTTTAATTGCGCTTTTGTGCAAAATAATAAACAGAATAGGAGCAGAAGGTATTATCCTTTTGAAACAACCACACAAAATGGAAGAGATGAATTTAGAAGATTTATTGATAGCATTCCAACAGGTTATTATGTGGCTATGTTTTCGCGATATGCAAGTGGAATTCAAGATTGGGATGCAGCAACTTTAAATAGCTTAAATACATTTGGAATTTCAAAAATAAATAAAATAAAAAGCAACAATACAGCTTGGGCTTTTATAAGTAAAAAAGGTGCTGAAAATGGTTTTGCAGTGGAAGACTCTGTGAATAATGATTCATTGGCAATATTGATTGATTTAGCATTACCAAACTTAGAAGACAATAAAATTTTGGTACTTAATAAAGCCTTAGTAACCAAGTGGTATAAAGGTAGTTTAACATCTAAGGCCCTTGGTCCGGCTAAAATTTGGAGTCAATTAAACTTTGACTTTAAGGAAAGTGATATTTCTCCAAACAGCAAGTTTCATTTATCAGTTATTGGTGTAAAAACAACAGGAGAGGATTCCTTAATTTATAAAAATATAACTAGTTCTGGCTATGATTTAAGTGCTATTAATGCCAATAGATTTCCTTATTTAAAGTTACAAATAAATATGGAAGATAGTGCTAAAAGAACTCCTCAACAATTTGGATTTTGGCAATTGATTGCATCACCAATTTCAGAGGTTAAATTAGCGCCAAACATTGCTTTTAGCATTAAAAACAATCCAATTGACGAAGGCGATAGTTTGCAAATAGAACTTGGAATTGAAAATATAAGTGCTGTGTTTTATGATTCCAGTAATTTAAATATTAAAATATTAGATGATGCAAGAATTGTAAAATACGAATCAAATATTACTGTAAATCCTATGCTTGCTTTTAGTAATTCAAAAGTGCTAACTAAGCTTCCAACATTGGGTTTGCAAGCCAATAATCAATTGCAGTTTTCGTTAAATAACAACCGTAAAATAAATGAGTTAACATATATCAATAATTATATTGCTAATAATTTTTTAGTTAAAAACGATAAAAGTAATCCTTATATTGATGTAACTTTTGATGGTGTAAAAATTATGAATGGAGACATTGTTTCAGCTACTCCAATTATCAATATTACATCGGCAGATAACAATAAATACATTTTACAAAAAGACACTGTTTTATTCAATGTGATGATTCGCAAACCGAATAATTTTGATTATGAAAGAGTAAATTTAAATTCCAATGAAATTCAATTTATTCCCGCCACTGATTATAACAATAAAGCATCTATTTTATACAAACCAACTCAATTAGAAGATGGAAAATATGCCATTAAAATTCAAGCTACAGATGCGGTGGGAAACAAAGCTGGAAACAATGAATATGAAGTGGAATTTACTATTATCAATAAATCGAGCATCAGTAATTTTTATCCATATCCAAATCCTGGAACCACTAATATACGCTTTGTATTTACACTTACAGGAAGTAAAACTCCCGATGATCTATTGATTAGGATTATGACTATTTCGGGTAAGGTAGTGAAGGAAATTACCAAACAAGAATTTGGAAATATTAAATTCGGAAATAATATCAGTGAATATGCCTGGGATGGAAATGATATGTATGGCGATAGATTGGCAAATGGCGTTTATTTATACCAAGTTTTTACCCGAATCAATCAAATGAACATTGAAAATATAAAGTCGGTAAATACGGATAAATTTTTTACAGAAGGTGCGGGTAAAATTTACTTAATGCGATAAGATTTATCGAAAACAAACAGCCAAATAATAGCAATGATACCTGCAAAAATGGTATATATAGTTTGGAATCCATGAATAATAAAAGCCAATCCTAAGGCAGTTTCTTTGTCAATATTCATGGTGGTTAGTGCGTACGCAACTGCTAGATGATAAGCTCCAACAGCTCCGCCGGGCAAAGGCAAAGATCGGGCAATTGTTCCAACCATCATAATTTGAAAAGTTTGAAAAAAGCTCAAATTAGTGGTTTGGTCAAAAACAAAAAACCATAAAAAAGTCATTAGAAAATAACTTACCCAAATAAATAAAGTATGTGCTAAAAATTTAAAATTAGCTAATAATGCAAACAACAATTTTATATTGTTTAAGCATGTAATTAACCAATTATTTTGATGCTTAAATTTATGATAAAAATAAGCCAAAACTGAAAGTCCAATGATTCCAATAGAAACTAAAATCCATATTTTATTTCCTTGTAAAAACTTTTCAGGGTTTATCCAACTTAATATCAAATATTTTTTTGAAATTGACTCCCAAAAAATTAAAGAAACTAACAAAATGATTAAGGAAAATATATCGACTAAACGTTCAAAAAATATACTTGAAATACTTTTATGAAGTGATAAACTATTGGTTTTTTTTAGTACAGCACATTTTACCACTTCACCGCCTCTAGGAAATATAAAACTAACTAGATACCCTGCAGCTACAGCTGAAAAGTTATTCATGAAACCTATCTTTTCATCTACTTTACTTAATATAATTTGCCAACGTAAAATTCTAGAAATATAGACCAATACTGAAACCAAAAACACCCAGAATGCCATCCAATAGTTACCTTTTATTAGTATATTATAAAAGGAATTTAGGTCTATTTTATTAATGCAATATTTTACCAACCATGCACTAGCAATAATGAATAAAAGGTATTGAAAAATTACATATACTTTTGATTTAAACATACTTATTTTACTTGATAAACTAATAATTTATTATCGAAATTAGCAGTTATAACAAAATAGTTTTCATCGTTCATTAAATGCCCAAAAGTATAGTAGTAATTAGCTTTTAAAGGGAATTTTTCAATGAGTTTGATTTCTTTGTTTTCAAAATAAAGTAAACCTTGTAAACTATCTAAATAACTTAAATGGATCATTCCATTTTTATAAACCAAATCAAATTGATAATTGAATGTATCGGTGAAATTTTTCGAAAAGTATAAAACTCCAATATTATTATATACAGCTGTATTTTGACCATTTTTTGTGATAAAATACAATGAATTATTTAACAAAATACTTTGAACAGGAATAGTTTTGATGTTATTAATTATATTGTCTTTAATTGGCAACTGAGTATGGTATTCCTTTACTTTAAATTGATTAGTAGAATCCATATAATAAAATCGTATACAATTAGTATCTATTATTTCATGATTCATATATTTATAAATCATATTGCTATCAAAACTAAAATTTGAATATGTTTTTCCATTTGTTTGATAAAAATTCAGTTTACCTTTTTGATTGATGGAATAGGTAATCAATTCATTTCTAAAATTAAATGATTGTATGTTTTGAATAGGATTTGGGTAATAATTTTTAGGATTCCAACCATTTTGTAAGCGTGCTTGAATATTATAACACCAAATTTTATAGTATTTGCCTACGGCAAAAATTTGATAACTTTTATCGTTCAAATAATCTGAAACTTGAATAGGGTATGCTGTTCCTGTAGGAATCCAAATTGGATATCCTTGTAATAATTTTCCAGTTTCATCTAATAAATAAATTTGAGTATTTGTATTAAATAAATATTGTGTTTTACCATTATTAAAAGCATCTACTTGGTTTATATTTCCAATTATTTTCCCGTAAACAGGAATTTTAAACAGAATTTTACTTTCATTATTTATCAAATAAACTTGATGTTTTAAGTCTTGAACTATTATTGCATTTTGATTGGTACTAGAATTAAACACAATTTGTGGTTTCATATTTAAAGTAGTATCAAGGTCTAATTCCCATAATAATTCAGTGTTATTATTCGCATTTATATTGAAACTTATTTGAACATTGGTTAAATAGTTTTTGTTATTAGTTGCACTCATTTGCATACTTATAAACCTTGTTTTTTTTATGTAACCAATATTTGATTTATATGACTCTAAAAGTGTTGGATTTATTAATTGTTCTCCTTGAACTGCTAAATTATTATTGTTAATAAACAGTTCCATATTTGAATTGCCTTTTAGCTCTGTTTCATGATTGATATAATCAACATTTTTATTTAATAAAAAACCATTAACCTGTTGGTTATAAAAACTATTTAAGGTAATATTATTATTACAAACCAAAAGGTAATCATTATATACTAATGCGTAATTAGCTTGAATTCCCATGAATATATTTCCCCATGTAAAATCAAAATAATTTTGAAGGTTTATTTTATATAAATCAGGTGTTTTTAACATGAATGAATCCACTCCAACACTATCATTTATTGAAATAATTTTCAACTGATTAATTAAATTATTTTTATTTTTCAATTTTATAACAAGCACCTCACAACTATCAAAACTTAACTGAGGATTGCTTAAATTTACTTGTGCTATTTCATTTCCAAAATTTTCGGTAATTTGTGAATATAAATTCACATTAGCTTTTACTTTATTGATGCTGTCTCTAATATTATTTCTTGTATCAATTTTATTAACAGTATAAAATTCATTCAAGTTTTGATAAAACATTTTTTCATCACTGAAATTAATTCCAAAGAAATAACTGGTATTATTGGGAAGTATTTTTTTAAATGTTTGCTCTTGCGCGGTCATATTATTAAAGCAATCAAAATACTGAAATTGAACTTCATCGGTAATGCTAACACCTTTTAATTGTATGCTATTATTTGTAGTATTTACACCAAAAGCCGACCAACTAGCCATATTTGAAATTTTTTCAAGAGACTTCATTTTTGATAAATCAATGAATGAATTTAAAAATAGTGGTAAGTTTTTATAGTTTACATATAAATTATAGTTTCCTAAACTTTTTACAAAACTTAGTTTATCCAAATTTGAAATTTTATATACATTTTCATTTTCAATATTGGATAAAGTTTCCTCTATTAACTGCCCATTTGTTGAAATCGCAAAAATTTTATTTTTATAAGCAATGCTAAATTTCTTTTGGGTTTTAAAATCTATAAAATCATATATAATATTGTTTTCAAATTTGCGTTTGCTAAGCATCAATCTGCTTTTATTTGATTCATATATCCAATTGCTAATTTCTTTAATTTCAATTTTTTTTTTAGTTTCAAATAAAACCAATTCGTCTATAGATTTATTGGAAAATGCATGGAACGAAATAACCATGTTTTCATTGTCTTTCCATTCTTTTAAATTACTTTCAAAATCAAGTAAACTATCTAAAAATTTAAGGTTATTATTAGCCTCACCAATGTTTTTGTTATTGGTTAATTGCTGCCAAAATAGTTGTTGGTTTAATAATTTGAACTGATGATTTATGCTATTGATTTCTAATACTAAAACTGTATTTTGTGGCAGTACATTGATGGCATGAATTGATTTTGTGTTTATTTTGGAATAGTAAAATATCACCAAAAATATTATCGTTAATATAGCTGTTACAATAATGCCTGTTAGGAAATTTCTCTTCATAAATTATTAATTGAACAAAAATAATTTGTATTTAAAATATAATTGATGTTATTTGTTAACATATTAAATAAATAAAAACCATTATGGATAAGAACAACAACATATATGTAAAAACCGGATTTGGTATTGCGGCCATATGTGTTTTTATGGGAGCATTTGCCAGTCATATTTTAAAAGAAATGATTGAACCTGCAGATATTGTTACTTTTGACACTGGAACAAAATACATGTTTTACCATGCCATGGCAATTTCATTTATATCGTTATCACACCGAAAATTCCATCAAAACATCATAGATTTAACCATGTTTTTGTTTTTAGGAGGAATTGCTTTTTTTACAGGAAGTTTGTATTTATTGGCTACTCGCACTATTTGGGGCGATGAAAGTTATACTTGGTTAGGTGCGCTTACTCCCATTGGCGGTGTATTATTTATTGCAGCTTGGGTCTTGTTAATTTCAAAAGGTTTTATAAAAGCAGGTGCTGAAAAAAGTACTGGTTTAATTGAAAAAAAGAAACACAAGCATAGAAAATCAAGAACTAAAACTAGTTCATTTGAAAGTAATAATTCTGAAGCAACAATTGCCAATTAACCGCTATAAAAATGAAGACAATCATTTTAATGCGCCACTCAAAAGCAGAACATGGCGATTTTGAAATTTCTGATTTTGATAGAAAATTAACAGAAAAAGGTAAGTCTGACGCTGATATTGCAGCAAAAACACTCATAAAAAAAGTTAAAAAGATTGATTTAATTGTTACAAGTTCGGCTAAAAGAACGCTGAAAACAGCCAAAATTATTGCTGAAAATTTTGATATTGATAAAAATAAAATCCAATCTATTAATGAAATTTATGAAGCAAATGCAGAAGCTTATGTTCATGTAATAAGAAGTTTAAACGATGAAAAAGTAAAAACTGTAATGATTGTTGGACATAATCCTACCATCGGTGCAATGGCTGCCATGATGAGTGGAAATGAAATTATTGAATTTAAACCAAGCTCATTTGCTGTGTTTAACTTATCCATTGAAACATGGAAAATATTTAGAATAGTAAAAGCTGAAAATGTATTAAGCCACACGCCTTAACTATTAATTTCATTGATATGAATACTTCTTTTGTTTGCATTTATTGATATATATAAGTTGAATGTTTTTTCATTCAATAGTATTTCATCAATCATATTTGGCCATTCTATTAAACAAATATTTCCACTTTCAAAATATTCTTCAATTCCCATGTCGTATGCTTCATCGATTGATTTTATTCTGTAAAAGTCAAAATGATAAATAGTTTTGCCATTTTGAGTTTTATATTCATTCACCAATGAAAAAGTTGGACTGCTAACTTCGTCAATTATACCCAGGTTTTTACAGATAGATTTTATCAAAGTGGTTTTCCCGGCACCCATTTCACCATTAAAAGTCCATATTTTATAATCTTTTGCTAAATCAATTATTTGAGCTGAAACCGCTGGTATATTGGCTATTTGGTAGTTTTTGAACACTGACATTTAGAAATTTTTATCATCAAAAATAAATATAATTGGTTTCATTGCTTACTTTTATTGAAATTCGCCCATAATTATTTAAAATCTACTATGTTAAATATTGTATTATTTGGCCCTCCGGGTGCAGGAAAAGGAACACAATCTGAGAAATTAATTGCTAGATATAATTTAGTGCACTTATCGACAGGCGATATATTCAGAGCAAATATTAAAAGCGAAACTGAATTGGGTAAATTAGCTCAAAGCTTTATGAATGAAGGTAAACTAGTTCCTGATGAAGTAACTATTAATATGTTAGCATCTGAATTAGAAAAAGCTCCTAATGCAAAAGGATTTATTTTTGACGGTTTTCCTCGAACACAAGCGCAAGCTGCGGCTTTAGATGTATTATTGCAAAGCAAAAATACTGCTATTACTTCTATGTTAGCGTTAGAAGTAGAAGAAGAAGAATTGAAAAAACGTTTACTTCTAAGAGGAAAAGATAGCGGCAGAGCAGATGATCAAAATCCGGAAATTATTCAAAATAGAATAGACGAATACAACAATAAAACCATGCCTGTTAAAGATTTTTATGCTGCGCAAAATAAGTATAGAGGTATTAATGGATTAGGAGAAATAGAAGAAATTTTTGCATTATTATGCAATGAAATAGCCGTTTCAACTAAATAAATTCGAATTTCTAAATTCGAAAAATAAAATCAATCTTTACAAAAAAATACAACTTTGTAATTTTTGTAATTTAAAATTTTTTCAATAAACAAAAACATGTCAGATTCAAATTTTGTAGATTACGTAAAAATATGTTGCCGAAGTGGCAAAGGGGGGAAGGGAGCAATGCATTTTATGCGTGATAAACATACAGCAAAAGGTGGACCTGATGGTGGTGATGGCGGACGTGGAGGAAATATTATTCTGAGAGGAAGCACCAATGCTTGGACATTAATTCATTTAAAATACCGTAAGCACGTAATTGCTGAACCCGGTGGTAATGGTGATGCTGGATTAAGAAGCGGACCACAAGGAAAAGATGAATACATAGAAGTTCCACTTGGAACTGTAGCAAAAGATGTAGAAACCAATGAAGTTTTAGCAGAAATTACTGAAGCCGGACAAGAATTTGTAATTTTAAAAGGTGGAAGAGGCGGATTGGGAAATCATCATTTTAAAAACTCGGTGAACCAAAATCCAAGATACGCCCAACCAGGTGAAGACGGTAAAGAAGAATGGAAAGTTTTAGAGTTAAAAGTGTTGGCTGATATTGGTTTAGTTGGATTTCCAAATGCGGGTAAATCTACTTTGCTTTCCGTTATTTCTGCTGCAAAACCCGAAATTGCTGATTATCCTTTTACAACTTTAGTTCCTAATTTAGGAATAGTAAAATACCGCGAATACCAAAGTTTTGTGGTAGCCGATATTCCTGGAATTATTGAAGGAGCGCACGAAGGCAAAGGTTTAGGAACTCGTTTCCTTCGCCATATAGAACGAAATGCAACTTTACTTTTTATGGTTCCAGCTAACAGCGAAGACATTAAAGGTGAATACAAAATATTGTTGAATGAGCTCAAGCAATACAACAAAGAGTTAACTGATAAAAAACGTTTATTAGCCATTACTAAATGTGATTTGGTAACTCCTGAAGAATTAAAAGCAATCAAAAAATCATTGCCAAAAGTGCCAAGTATATTTATTAGTTCTGCTTCAAACTTTCATATTGACGAACTAAAAGATAAACTTTGGAACATGATTAATGAAGATTAGGTAACTAATAAATTCGAAATAATATTCCGATGAATCGCATTGGCGTCAACTTAGTTTATAGCTTTTTCTTGTAAATAATTATAAACATTAGAGTTCCGGAGGAACGGAATATTTATAGCAACGGGTTTTAACCCGTTGAAAAAATGAAACCAAAATTTTATACGAAAACCCCTAAATATTTGCACTAAGCCAGAGGCTTAGTGCAAATATTTAGGGGTTTTCGTTGTGTTCATATACACCTTTGACCCCGAATTTCATTCGGGGCTATTAATATTAAACTCCTCTGGAGTTTTTTTCTTCTTAAGTTGACGCCTATGCGATGAATCGGAACGAAATTCAAATATTAAATATTAAAATCCGTTTCATTTAGGAACGGATTTTTTTGTTATTTAATTTTCAAATCAATTTTGAAAATATTAATAATAAAATTGTAATTTTGGTTTTAATATTTTGATTTATGAATGAGTTAAATATACAAAATGCAAAACTTGAATTAATTCAATGGCTTTCCACCATTGATGACTCTAGATTAATTGAGAAAATATTGGATTTACGAAAAGATGAAAGCAAAGATTGGTGGAGTTCAATTTCAGAAAATGAAAAAAAATCAATTGAACGTGGAATTGAAGATGCTGAGTTAGGTAAACTAAATCCACATTCAAAAGCAAGAATGCTGTATGAAAAATGGTTATAATATCTTTTGGACTGATTTTGCCTTAAAAGAGTTAGAAAATACCATTGAATACATTGAGCAAAATTGGTCAGAAAAGAACTTAAAAATCTTGCAGAAAAACTAGAGGAAACTTTAAATTTGATATCTAAAAATCCAGATATTTTTCAAGTATCTGAATTTAAAAAAGATGTTAGAAGAGTTGTTGTTTTAAAATTCAATACAATATATTATAGATTAAATAATAATCAAATAGAAATTCTTTCGTTTTTCTCAAATCGTCAGGACCCCAAAAAAATAAAATTATAAAATAAAATAATAGTAACCTGATATCCTAAAAAATTTTACCAGGGTTTAAAATCAAATTTGGGTCAAAGGCCAGTTTGATTTGGCGCATGAGGTTCAGGTGATTTTCGGAAAACATAATGGGCATAAACTTTTTTTGTACATAGCCAATACCATGTTCGCCACTAATGGTTCCGCCTAGTTTTTTACACAATTCAAATATTTCAACGATACCAGGATCAATGTTATTGTTCCAATATTCATCACTCAAATCGTCTTTTAAAATGTTTACATGCATGTTACCATCACCTGCATGACCGTAACAGATTGTTCTGAATTTATATTTTTCACCAATTTCCTTTACCCCTTTAAATAACAAAGGCAATTCAGCTCTTGGAACTACGGTATCTTCTTCTTTATACGTGTTGTTATGCTTGGTGGCTTCGCCAATACTTCTGCGTAATTTCCAAAAATATTCTTTCTGTTCTGAGCTTTCAGCAAATAAAACTTCCGCACTTTCATGTGCATAAAGTACATTGCTTATGGCTTCACATTCCAGCATCATTACATCCATGTTATTACCATCTACTTCTATTAATAAATAAGCTCCAACCGAATCAGGAATTTCAAAATTGATATTTAACAAAGCAGCCGAAAGTTTGAATCCATCGGGTTCCACAAACTCACAAACTGACGGATTACAGCCTGCCCTAAAAATGGCACCTACTGCTTCGCAAGCATTTTCGGGTGAGTTAAATGGTGCTAACATCAGTAATGTTTGAGTAGGATAAGGAATTAATTTTAAAACCATTTTAGTAATAATTCCTAACGTACCTTCACTGCCAATCATTAAATGTGTAAGGTTATAACCTGTTGAATATTTTAAGGTATTAGCACCTGTCCAAATAATTTCACCATTGGCTAAAACAACTTGAATATTTAAAACATAATCGCGAGTAGTTCCATACTTTAAAGCCCTTGGGCCACCGCTGCTATGCGCAATATTTCCACCCAAAAAACAACTTCCTTTACTGGCAGGATCAGGCGGATAAAACAAACCTTTTTCAATAACTGCTTGTTGAAATGCTTCATTGATTACTCCAGGTTCAACTGTAGCTTGAAAATTTCTTTCATCAATATTGATAATTTTATTAAAGCGTTCCATGGTTATAATTACTCCACCATGAACTGCTAATGCACCACCACTTAATCCGGTTCCAGCACCTCTGGGTGTAACAATGATATGTTGCTCATTGCAATATTTTAAAATAGCGGAAACTTCTAATTCATTACTTGGTTTTATAACCACATCGGGCATAAAACTAAGGTCTTCCGTATAATCATGGGTGTAATTTTGCTTGTCTTCGCTTTGAACTAAAACAAAGTTTTGGCCAACTATACTTTCAAAAAATTGAATGTCTGTTTGATTGATTGTTTTATATTGCATTTATTGATTGCTATGAATTGTTGTCCCGACATATCGGGAGTTGAATTGTTAAATTGCTGAATTGTTGATTGGTTAATAAGTTAATTAGGATATAAGTTCTAAATTTTTTTTGCCCATTGCCCATTGCCTACTTATTTATCTGTAATATTCTAATGGGCGCCTTAGCCGGAACTAATCCTGCTTTTAAAATAATGCGTTGACCTTGGTCACCAATAATGTAATTGATAAAATCATTTCCCAAAGTTAAACTCGCTTGTCTGCCTATTACAAATATTTCTCTGCAAAAAGGATATTGCCTAATGGCAACATTGGCCTGAATGGGTTTATAGGTTAAGGATTCATAAGTAATTTTTCTTGGAATTACTTCCACCACTTTTATTCGATTCAAAAAGCCTTTCATTTTGCTATCGTCCTTATCGCTTATCCAGTTTAGGCCAATAATACCAATGGCATTTTTGTTTTTTTCAACGTAATCTATCACTTCCGGATTGGTATTTACCGCAAAACAATGTTTGGCTAAATCTTTTCCATTCAATAA
>CAISTO010000081.1 GCA_903888395.1 uncultured Bacteroidota bacterium
ATCACCTTCTTTGAATTGATGAAAAACTGTATGTTCAAATGTATAAGGAATAATGGTTACACTGAACCAATCTTCTTGGGCACTAACCACAGTTAAACTTACTCCATTTATACAAACAGAACCTTTTGTTACCAATAAATTTTGATGTTTTGGATTGATTGTAAAATAAAAATTCCAACTACCGTTCATATCTTCTATTTTATTGCACACAGCCACATCATCTACATGTCCTTGAACAATGTGTCCGTCAAACCTGCCATGAGCTGGCATGCAACGTTCAATATTTACCTTTTGGCCAATATTCAAATGTTTCAAATTTGTTTTTTCCAAAGTTTCATTTACTGCTGTAACTTTGTAATTTGAACCATTGATTTCAACTACAGTAAGGCAAACACCATTGTGCGCCACACTTTGATCTACCTTTAATTCATGGGTAATTGGGCTGTTAAAATAAAAATCAATATTGGTGTTCACTACTTTTTTATCTACTAAAGTAGCCATGGTTTCTATAATTCCTGTAAACATATTTATTTTAAAAAGTGTACAAACATAATTAGTTTATTCAATTGGAATTAAATAAAAAAAAAGTCGACTAAAACTTTTATTCTAGTCGACTCAATAACAAGTTTAAATGATTAACTAGTTTTTAGCATTCTTTTAGTTATAACGGTATCATTACTATATACTTTTATAAAGTAAATACCTGTTTTTAAATTACTTGTATGTATTAGAATCTTATTATTATTTTGCAGTTCCGAATAAATTATTTTTCCAGTAACATCTACAATTTCAATTTTATTTATTGTTGCATTGTTCGAAATTGTTATTTCATCTTTAAAAGGATTTGGAAGAATTTCTGCTTCTATTTTATTGTTTTTAGTTGCAATGGTATTTGAATATTCAAATTGACCATTAAAATCAATTTGTTTTAATCTATAAAAAGCGCTTTCTGTACTAGCATATTCAAATGAATAATTGTTTATTTTATTTGAATTCCCCATACCTTTCACAAAACCAATTGTTTCAAAATTATAGCCATCTATGCTTCTCTCTATTTCAAAACCATTGTTATTAATTTCACTTGAAGTGGACCAAGATATTAAGGTTTTTTTATCATTAATACTTGCGTTTAAGTCTAAAAACTTAACAGGCAATACACCATTACTCCATGTATTTGAAACCCTAATTCCATCAATGGAACCGGCCATAGTTCCAATAGTACCTTGTCTAATTGCAACTGAATTAAACAATAACAAATCGGCAGTTGTAAAATCTGGCACAACTAAAGTTGCAGCACTTGGTTCTGTGCTTGGAACACCTGAAGTAAAAATATATGCAACCATTGAATCATTTGCTGTAGTAGTCAAATCGAATTTGTATTTTAAAACTACCAGTACAGTTGAGTCAAGCGGATAATTGGCCGAAGAATAAGCTGGTGCTGCTGATGAGCCTTTATTCAAACCTATTTTATAAGTGTTAGCTACAGAACCATCTTTAATATACATTCTTCCTCTAAATGATGTTAAAAAAGCTGTATCCATCACATGGAAGAAATAATCACCTGTAGTACCACCACTTGCAGTTATTTTAAGTAAAAATGATACATAAACACTTCCCGAAGTATAGGTTAATGTATTTCTGTGAGCATCTTCGGCACTTGTTGATACAAAAGCAAAACGAGCGGAACCTCCTATACCTGTTGAGGTATAACCTGAATATGCTAAAGAAGAGCCTGAATAAATAATGGGATTACCACTGCCACTATGCCTTCTCCATCTTTGACTGCCAAAAGATGTATTTCCACCAAAAAAAGGATTAGTTAGAGAATCGGCACTGGTGCTGGTAATTGTTCCGTAGGCAAAATTTTCTACGGTTGTTTGTGCGTTCACATTCAATGCGAAAAATAAAATAATAATTTGTAAAAGTTTTGATTTCATATTTGATTTGTTTAGTTTGATTTATTTATTTATTTGTAAAGTAGTAAAGCTCCAGCTGCCGAGGTTGCTGAAAAATCATGATCAACACTGGGTAAAACTGAATAGCTCCAATTAAATGGAGTTTTTAATTTTGATGCTGCATTTTGTGATTGGGTATAAAAATATTGAGCCCTCAATAATCTATTCAATCCCTGTTTATCTACGATATCGTTATGTCTTAAAGCATCTGAGTTTGGATCGGTATCGTTAGCACCAATGACTACATAAACTTTTTTATTAAAAATATTGCTATAATTACTGAATTCTGCGGGGCTTTTTTTAGTTCCATAAGGAAAATCAATGGTATTGTCAAACATGGTATACCAACCAGAGGCGGCAACTACTATTTTATTTAATTTAGCCATTGGTTTGAAAAGTAAATACCTATGTGCAAATTGACCACCGGCTGAATGTCCAAACATATCAAATGTTGGAACTAAACTGCTCGTTTTAAGTTTAAAATATTCAAAAATTGGTTCAATTGCAGAAAAAGTCCAATTATTTTCAGCATTTAAAGTTTGCGTTGAAGGATTATCCCCATCAACAAAAATATTTCCTAAATTAAATGCATCGCCACCTGGATAATACTGTTCACTAAATTCGGGAGCTACCACCATAAAATTAAGTTGATTGGCACTCGCTATTAGCTGATTTCTGCTGTATAATGCATCTCTATCATTGCCATGCAGTACAATTAAAATAGGTGTTGTTGGAGTAGAATTTGTGGGTATATGAAAGTAAACTTTTATTGGTTTAATTGATAATGGAGAATAACTTGTAAATATAAATTCGGAAGTGCCTTTTAGTTTTGAAGAGTCTAAAGTGTTGTTAGAATTGTTTTTTGTAACGACCTCTTCTTTATTACAGGAGGTATTGCTAAGTAAAATAATTGATAGTAAGATATTTAAAAATATTCTTATTGAATTCATTTTGTAAAAATAGTTTATTTAAAATAGTTGAATTACATACCAATTAAAATTTAATATACATACCAATTTAGTTATTTAAGCCTTTAAAATAGAATTCATTTGATTCAATTTATTTTTTATTATTGGTTTTGGAATAGAACTATGTCCTAAAACCAATCCTTGTTCCATTGATTCATTGATAAAACATTTATGATAAGAATGTACACTAATATTATTTTTACCTAATAAAGTAACAATATTTTCATCCAACAATCCATTTTTCAATTTCACTAATAATTGAAGACTTAAAGTTTCATTTTTTTCTAAAAACAAATCAGAATTTTTAAATATTTCAGAAAAACTATTTTCAAAAAATTGCTTTCTATTTTCAGTTGTTTTTACCACATTACTGATATGATCAAACAAATATTTTTTTTCAATAAATTGATTTAAAACAACCTGTATAGATGGTGCAACAAACCTATGAGAGTGCTTTAATAATAATTCAATTGGTTTTTTTAAACTTAATGGAACAATCATATATCCAATTCTCAATGATGGATGTAACAGCCTATTAAAAGTTCCAAGAAAAACAGTTCTTTTATTGGTATCTAAACTAAATAATGAAGGCAATGGATTATGCCAATTATTTAGCTCATGCTCATAATCATTTTCAATAATTATAGCATTATTTGTTTGAGCATATGCTAATAATTGTAAACGTCTTTCCAATGTCATTTTTACTCCCGTTGGATAATGACAAGATGGAGTAGTATGAATAATTTTCGATTTGGTTTTTAACTTATTCAAATAATCAATATTCATACCTTGCTCATCTATTGGCACCCCAATGATGTCTGCCATTAATCCTTTAAAAATTGATTTTACATTAGGAAAAGTAGGATCTTCAAGAAAAATTTTTTCCCCGGGATTTAATAAAATACAGCCTAACAAATATAAAGATTGTAAGGAGCCAGAAGTAATTATTACCTGACTGCTATCGCATTTTAAATTTCTAATCAAGTTTAAATAATTTGCAATATTAATTTTCAATTTTTCAATTCCTGAAGAAGGAGAATATGACAAATTTGAAAATTTTATTTCTTTCCAATACATATTTGAAAGATTTTTCCATTGTGTTACTGGGAAAATATCTAATGGCGGTAATCCCGGACTAAATGCCAAATTTTCATCACTATTTGAATTGATATGTTGGTTGTTTTTTAAAAATGATTTGCCGATTACAGATAAATTTTCAAAATCTTTTTCATTAAAATTTATTGGAGTTATTTGTGAAATCTCTTTCTTTTTTATGGTATAGCCTGAACATGGAACTGATACGATTAAGCCATCCAAAATAAGAAACTCATAAACCCTTAAAATGGTACTTCTAGAAACATTCAGTGCCTTTGCTAAACTTCTAGAAGTAGGAAGTGTAATTTCTTCTGGAAGTTCCATTGAAACTATCATTTGTTTTAGCAACTTATAAATTTTTAAGTACAATTTATCGTTATCAATTACATTTGAATTCAAAACTTGAACATTGTAATTATTAATAATTTTATTGAGTAGAATTGACATAATTGGTATCTTTAATTTAAAATAATTGGTATGGCAATTATAATATTTTGAAACTGTTATTTGTTAATTATTTAAAAAATTCAATCGCGTAAGTAAATCAAAATGAAAAAAATACACCTACTTTTTGTTTTAGCCTTTTTTATTTGTAAAAATAGTAAAGCGCAATTAATTATTAATGAAGTTTTATACGATCCATCAAA
>CAISTO010000082.1 GCA_903888395.1 uncultured Bacteroidota bacterium
AAGTCTAGTTATTTTGCATTTACCAATGCAACAATTTTTGTAGATGCAAGCAATAAATTAAACAATGCAACCTTGATTATAAAAGATGGAAAAATAGAAAATGTAGGTGTTGGAATTGCCATTCCAAAAGATGCTAAAGTGATTGATTTAAAAGGTAAATTCATTTATCCATCGTTCATTGATTTGTATTCAAATTATGGCGTTAATTGGAAAAATAATAATCCAAATAATGGCAAACAATATGCTACTAACAAAAAAGGTGCTTATGCTTGGAATGATGCCATACGAGCGGAATTAAATGCGGTTGATTATTTTAGTTTTGATGAAAAAAAATCGAAACAATTAGTAGAAAGTGGCTTTGGTGCGGTACTTTCAGGAGTTCATGATGGAATTTGTAGGGGTACTTCTACCTTGGTTTTAACCAATAATAACAATGAAAATGAATTGGTAATTTCATCAAAAGCCGCAGCCGGTTTTAGTTTTAATAAAGGAAGTTCTATTCAGGATTATCCTAATTCCTTCATGGGAAGTATTGCTTTGTTAAGGCAAACTTATTACGATGCCAATTGGTATAAAACCCAAACCAAAGAAAAGAATTTAACTTTGGATGCTTTTAACCAATTACAAAGTTTACCCAATATTTTTGAAGTTGATGACAAGCTTTCCGTATTGCGTGCCGATAAAATTGCCAAAGAATTTAAAACCAATTATATAATTAAAGGCGATGGTGATGAGTACCAAAGATTGAATGAAATAAAGGAATCAAATGTATCATTAATTATTCCTATCAATTTTCCAAAACCCTATGAAGTAGAAGACGTTTTTGAAGCAAATTATGTGAGCACTTCCGATATGAAACATTGGGAGATGGCACCTGCCAATGCCAAATTATTGAGTGAAGCAAATATCAATTTTGCCATTACCAGCAATGGTTGTAATGACGCAAATGAGTTTTTGAAAAACTTGCGCAAGGCTGTATTATATGGCTTAAATGAAACTGTTGCTTTAAATGCATTGACAAAAATTCCTGCGAAAATGATTAAAGCAGAACAACAAATTGGAAGTTTGCAAAAGAACATGTTGGCTAACTTTTTCATTAGTAACAAACCTATTTTCGACAAAGAAGCTGTTATTACTGAACATTGGATTAGTGGTAAAAAAACTGAAGTAAATACATTACCAGAAGTAGATTTAAGAGGAAAATATAAATTGAGTTTAAAAGGTTTTGATAACTACATCATGAAAATAGATGGCGATGCTGTAAAACCAATTATTACCTTATTTGGAACCGATACTTTGAAAGCCAATATGGATTTTGAAAACAACATGATGAATTTAGTTTTTAAAGCTTCAAAAAAATCAACGGAAAACATCAGAGTTAATTGCTGGATTGATAAAACAGAAAATATAAATGACACCAACCAATTGAAAAACTTTGTTGGTCAAGCGCAATTATTAGATGGAAGTTTTACTGGTTTTAAAGCTAATTGGATAGAAAAAGTAAAAGAAGAAAAGAAGAAAACTGATTCTATTCCAAGCATTGTTTTAGGCGAAATAGTTTATCCATTTACCGATTATGGATGGAAAACTAAACCAATTACTGAAACTGTTATTTTTAAAAATGCTACTGTTTGGAGCAATGAAAAAGAAGGAATTTTAACAGAAACTGATGTGGCAATTAGTAACGGAAAAATTGTTGCTGTTGGCAAAAATTTATCGTTAGCAAATGCAAAAATCGTTGACGCAACTGGCAAACATTTAACCAGTGGAATTATTGATGAACACTCACATATTGCCATTACACGTGGAGTGAATGAATGTTCTCAAGCGGTTACCGCAGAGGTTAGAATTGGGGATGTGGTTTACAGTGAAGATATTAATATTTATCGTCAGTTAGCAGGCGGAGTAACTTCAGCGCAGTTATTGCACGGCTCGTGCAACCCAATTGGCGGACAAAGTGCATTGATAAAATTACGTTGGGGATTAGCACCTGAAAAAATGAAAATAGAAGGTGCGGATGGTTTTATCAAATTTGCTTTAGGTGAAAATGTAAAACAAAGTAATTGGGGAAATGAAACCAATCGTTATCCGCAAACCCGCATGGGCGTTGAACAAATTATGTATGATGAGTTCATTAGAGCCAAAGAATATGAAAAAAATATGAAACAAAATGCTGCTTTTACTCGCAAGGATTTGGAGCTAGAAGCGGTGCTTGAAATATTGAATAAAAAACGCTTTATCAGTTGTCATAGTTATGTGCAAAGTGAAATAAATATGCTCATGCATGTGGGCGATAGCATGGGTTTTAAAGTGAATACATTTACGCATATTTTAGAAGGATATAAAGTAGCTGATAAAATGAAAACGCATGGTGTAAGTGCCAGTACTTTTGCCGATTGGTGGGCTTATAAATACGAAGTAATTGATGCCATTCCTCATAACGCTGCCATTATGCAAAAAATGGGTTTAAACGTTGCCATTAACAGCGATGATGCTGAAATGGGACGAAGGCTAAACCAAGAAGCAGCTAAAATAATAAAATACGGAAATATTAGCGAAGAAGATGCTTGGAAAATGGTGACTTTAAATCCAGCAAAAATGCTTCATTTGGATAATAAATTAGGAAGTATAAAAACGGGTAAAGATGCCGATTTAGTGCTTTGGAATAACAATCCATTAAGTATTTATGCCAAACCTGAAATGACTTTTGTAGACGGAATTTGTTATTATAGCATTGCTCAAGATGAAGGGTTAAGAATAACCATAAAAACCGAACGCCAACGCTTAATCAATAAAATGATAGCTGCCAAACAAGCAGGCGAAAAAGCTGAACATAAAGTGAGTCAGATTGACGAAAATTATCATTGTGAGGATTAAGCTACTTTGTCAAAGTTTTTTTACTTTGACAAAGTTTTTTTGTAGAAAATTTCTTTTTTACTGTTTTTAACTTTGTCAAAGTCTTGAACTTTGACAAAGGTTTGTTCCCGCACTAAAACTCAATGATTAGATTGTTAATATTATTTTCGTTTTGTATTTCATTATGAAAACTTTTAAAATCAGCAGAATTTCCAAACCATTCTATTACTTCTTTCCTTTTTAGTTTGGTAATTCTATTACTTAAATGTGCTTGATAAGATGAGTGAGGATAGTATCTAAAATCATTTACAAAACCATGTTTTTGTGGGTTATTATGAATATACCAAATAAGATTAGTAAGGTATGTTTCATTTTTCACTTCAATGCGTTTAAAAGGTGTTTCAATCAAAGAGCCACTTCGATTTGTTGCAATATTTATACTTTGCGTATAGCTACTAAAAAGCTTGGCAAATTGTTTACTTACAATAAAATCCGGATTATGTAAACCTTGTTTTATTTCTTTATTTCTACTTTGTTCAATAAAAAAATTATATAAAGTATCAATGTCTTTTACCCGAATTAATAAATGAAAATGATTTTTCAAAAGGCAATAAGCATATGTTTCTACAACTGGCTCAAGGTAAATATTATACTTACTTAAAAAATAATTGTAATTACGCTCTTGCTTAAACAAATCTTCACCGTTTATACCTCTATTATAAATATGATAAAAAGTTTCAGGTAATAAAGGTGCATTCAAGTTCATAATTTTATAATTTTGATAATATCAAAATTAATTATTAATTCATAACTTTGGAAATATCTTGGGTCACTTTGTCAAAGTTTTTTTTGTAGAAAATTCCTTTTTTACTGTTTTTAACTTTGTCAAAGTCTTGAACTTTGACAAAGGTTTGTTCCCGCACTTTGTCAAAGTTTTTTTACTTTGACAAAGTTTATTAGTAGAAAAAACTTAATTAACTTTACTTAAAATCTGTTCGATTTCAACAGGGAAATTATTCATTTCTAACTCATGAATTTTTTGGGCAATGGTTTCGGGAGTATCTTGTTCTGTGAGTATGGTTTTAGCTTGAAATATAATTTTACCATCATCAAATTTTGTATTCACATAATGAATGGTAATTCCTGTTTCGGTTTCATTGGCAGCTTTTACAGCTTCATGCACATGCATTCCGTACATTCCTTTTCCTCCAAATTTTGGCAATAAAGCAGGGTGAATATTGATTATTTTATTTGGATAAGCATTGACTAAATAATTTGGAATTAACCACAAAAATCCTGCAAGCACAATTAAATCGGGGCGATATTGGTATAATTTAATCGTAAAATACTCTCTACTTTTAAAATCTTCTTTAGTAAAAACTACACATGGAATTCCAAATTTTTCCATTTTGCTAATCACTCCAGCATTTGCATTATTGGTAAAAACTGCAGTAATTTTTACTGTTTTACTATCCTTAAAATAATCGGCAATATTTTCAGCATTACTGCCGCTTCCCGATGCAAAAATCACAATATTTTTCATGATTTAGAATCCCAATTCTGTTTTTAAAACCTTTTCCAAAAATAAGTTTGCATTGCTATTTCCATTTAAATTTTGAATAGGCAAACTCATAAAAACTAAAACCGTTCTATTATATTTTAACGAAATACGTTTTGAAATTACTGTAGATTGTCCTAGCCAAGGGTTTACTCCTGATGTGCCAAGTGTAATTAAACTTGCGTTATAAAGTGAATCATAATTACTGGTTCCACTTGATGCAGTTTGGGTATAAAAAGGTCTTGCACTCGAAATAATTGTATTACATTTTAAAGTTGGCCAACTATTATCAAAAGGAGTTACCAAATCATTTACATTCATCCTGATGGCTAATCCACTAGGGTCGCTAGCTAATTTTTGAATAGGTGTAAATCCAAAATATTCCGATTCACTTTGAATATCAGAACCAAAGTTACACATCATAAACATGCGGCCACCATTTTCAAAAAACAAGTCGGTAGATTGTTGTGCCAATGCCAATGTGTTTGAAGTGGCACCTTCATCGCTTATCCAAATAATTTTATTGAAAAATGAAAATATGCGTGATTGTGTTAACACATCTGGAGCTTGCTCAGTATACGTTGAAAGTAAAGAATTATAATCGTTTATTAGCATTAAATCGTATGCCGGTACAAACGATGAAATTCTTGTAGTAATAAAATTTTGTGGTGTGTTTCGTGAAGTTAAATATCCGTTTATAAACAGTGTTTTTGATTTAGGCTTTTTGATGAAAATAGAATCTTTTGTGAATTTTGAACGCAAGCCAGCTTTGTCAAATGCCCTTACATAAAAATAATTCATGGAGTCGTATTTCAAACCTTTTATTTTTAAATTTAACGCATTTGTTTTAATACCAGTATATACAAAACAATCACCTGTAAAGCTTGTGTCAGCTTGAATAGTAATGTCTAAAACCGAATTAGAGAGTGTATAAGCTGAATTATTTGTATCGTTTAAAAACACATCAAAACCATTGATATCTTGCATGCCATCTGCATCATTTGCAGTCCAAAAAAAGTGAACTGCAGGGAATGAAACAGTAGGTTTTTTACCTGCAATATTTGTCATGTTAATAGTAGGAGCGGAGTTCCTTACCGGATAAGCTAAGCTTGCTGGAGTTAAATCTTTTTGACCATTATTATCTATAGCTCTTACAAAAATATTAATGTCAGCGGTATCGCTTCCTTGTTGAATAATTAATAAAATACTGCTGTCGGTTTTTGTAGTGTAAGTCCAAGTTTTCATGCTATCAATTGAAACCTCAAAACCTACTACATAACCATTACTTGATGTTCCCCACCAATAAGCGTCAACCCTTGTTGTAAGTCTGTTAACTCCACTTCGCTCTATTTTATTAATTGCCATAAAAGTTTCAGGATTTGGATTTAAACTCAATATTCCTTCATAACCTTTTTTACAAGCAAAAATTGTTATTACTGTTAATACAAAAAATAAATATTTAATATTTCTCATTCAATTAGATTAATAATCACCAAACATACTGATTTATTTTATATGATTTACAGCTTGTTTACAATTTAATATTTTAATAAAGTAGTTGAATTGCAAAGCATAAATGCTTAATTCATTACACCTTCTTTTAGCTTTTCAGCATTTTCAGCTATTTGTAATTGGTCAATAAATTCTTGAATATCACCGTTAATTACATCAGGCAAATTGTATTTTGTTAAGCCAATTCTATGATCTGTAACACGTGCTTGCGGATAATTATAAGTTCTAATTTTAGCCGATCTATCACCTGAAGAAACCATGGTTTTACGTTTACTCGCAATTCCATCTACATGTTTTTTCAATTCTATTTCGTATAGTTTTGTTCTTAACATTTGCATGGCACGCTCTCTATTTCCCTTTTGATTACGCTCTACCTGACAAACTACAACTATTCCCGAAGGCTTGTGTGTTAACTGAACTTTCGATTCTACTTTATTTACATTTTGTCCTCCAGCACCTCCCGAACGAGAAGTTTGCATTTCAATATCTGCCGGATTTAATTCTACGTCTACTTCTTCTGCCTCTGGCAATACAACCACCGATGCAGCTGAAGTATGAACGCGTCCTTGCGATTCAGTATCAGGTACACGTTGCACACGATGAACGCCACTTTCGTATTTTAAAATACCATATACGTCATCACCCGTAACTTCCATTACTATTTCCTTGTAACCTCCCGCACTTCCTTCTGTAAAATCTAACACCTCTGTTTTCCAACCTTTGTTTTCGCAGTATCGGCTATACATTCTATAAAGTTCACCTGCAAAAAGGGAAGCTTCATCGCCACCAGTTCCACCTCTAATCTCTATAGTTGCATTTTTTTCGTCTTCAGGTTCTTTTGGAATTAATAAAATACGAATTTCTTCTTCTAAAGGTTGTATGAGTGGTTCTAATTCATCTAATTCTCCTTTAGCCATGTCGCGCATGTCTGAATCTTTTTCGTTCTTTAATATATCTTTCGCATTATCAATATTTGCTCTAATGTTTTTGTATTCATAGTACTTTTCCATGATTACACTTAAACTTTTGTATTCTTTATTTAAATGGGTAAAACGCTTCATATCGGCCAAAATTGCTGGCTCGCTAATTAACTCTTCCACATTTTTAAATCGCTGAAATATAGCTTCTAATTTATCTAACATTGCTTATTAAGCTTTAAAATTGAGGCGCAAATATAAGACTCACACTGTTTAATAACTAATATTTTCATTTTTTGTTGTTTAGCATTAATTTACTCCAATTTGTTATGAATAAATTAAGAATAGTATTTCTTTTTATAGTGAAAACTTAGCTACTTTATAATAGATTTGCCTTATAATTTTTTTTTTAATGAAATACTTTTACCTATTTGTATGTTTGCTAATGTCGTTTAATTTGACTGCCCAAGTCAATGTCAATAACGATGCAGCTCAAATAGATAGTTTAATAGTAACTGCATATAAAATTGGTTCTCAAAATGTAGTGGAAGCTTTAGAAAATTCAAAAAAAGCTGCAAAACTATTAAATGATAATTCCACCAATGCCCAAAAACTGAAAGTTTATAAGTCGTTGGGAACATTTTATTATTTATCGGCAAACTTTAATTTGGCAATTGTCAATTATCAAAAAGCACTGAATTTTGAAACTGATATTACTTTAACAAAAGGTCAAATATATTATGCTTTAGGGAATTGTAATTTTGCCCTTGGCAATTTGCCCAACGCATTAAATTTAAGTTTGGAAGCACTTAAAATATTTGATAACCTTCATGAAAACAATGATTTATTAAACGCCTATGTTTCCATTGCAAATATTTATGAAAGACAAAATAGTTTTTCAAAAGCCATAGAATTTAATTTAAAAGCGGCCAATATATTTGAGCAAAACAAAAACATTTTTAGAACGCTTACCATATTTGAAAATGTTGGGAAAATATATGCGCTTCAAAAAAAATACAACTTAGCCATAAATTACTACAACAAGGCATTGGGAATTTATATAAATATTGGAAATAAAGCGGGTGAAGCCATTACTTATCAAAATATAGCCAAACTTTTTTATAACCAAATGAATTATAAAACTGCTTTGATGTATTATCAATTATCATACAAAATTGCAAAGAAAGCAAATTCTGAAGTATTGGAAACTAGTAACTTACTTGGCTTAGGGAATGCTGAGTTAATGCTTAATAATTATGGTGTTGCGGAGCAAAATTATAAGTTAGCTTTACAAAAAGCCAAATTGCTCAACCAACGTTTTGAATTAAAAGAAGCTTATGAAGGTTTGGCCATTATTTCAAAATCGAAAAACAATGCTTTTGAATCCAAAACATTTTCAATGTTAAGTAATCAGTTAAAAGATTCATTGTTTAACGATTCAATATTAGCAAGTATTACTAATTTACAGCTGCTATACGACAAAGAAAAAACCCAAGAGCAAGTAGTTTTATTGAAGCAAAATGAAGAACTTAACAATAATCAACTCATAAAAGAAAGGCAAATTAGAAAGATGCTGATAGCAATTGTAATCCTTTTTGTATTGCTTACAGTAGGTTTTTTATATTTTTATATGAACAATAAACGAATTAGTTCATCGCTAAAAAACCAAAACAATAAATTGGAAATTCAAACCGAAGAATTAGAAAGGTTAAACAATGTAAAAGATCGTTTTTTTAGCATTATCAGCCACGATTTGCGAAATAATATGACCACCATGAAATTGTATTTTGACTTAATGAGTAATAAAAAATACAAACCTGAAAACACCGAAGAATTAACCAAACAAATAGCCTCATCCGTTGAAAATAATATTGATTTATTAGAAAACTTATTAGTGTGGGCTTCCTCGCAAATAAAGGGTTTACCATTAAAATTTGAATCGTTAAACATATATGAATTAGTCAATAAAAACATTGCTTTAGCAGCCAGTATTGCTCATCAAAAAAACATTTCACTTGTTAATCTTTGTTTGGAAAATGACAGGGCTTTTGCCGATGAAAATACTATCAATTTGGTATTGCGTAACTTAATAGTAAACGCTATTAAGTTTACTAACGATGAGGGTAAAATAACAGTTTCGAGCTCAGTAACAAACTCCAAAATTCAAATATCTATAACTGATAATGGAGTAGGAATTGATAAAGAAAAATTAGACCAAATGTTTACCCAACATAAAAATCCAAGTACGCAAGGCACGGCTAACGAAAAAGGAACGGGTTTAGGTTTATTACTTTGTGCCGATTTTATAAAGCAAAATAATGGTACTATTTATGCCAAAAGTGAAAAAGGAAAAGGAAGTATTTTTACTTTTGAACTACCTCTTTAAGTTAATAGACCATAGTCGATGGACCATGGACTATCAACTGACAACTATTTTATAAAAAATTTAGCAAAAATACTATGTTTGTTTGCTTATAAAGAATAAAAAATTGAAGAATAAAATATATAAACTGTATTTATTGGGAATAATGCTGATACAGATTTCAGCAATTGCACAAACCGGGAAATTGACCGAGGAACAAAGATTGGCTTTTGATAAAGTATATTTTAAAGCCATGAAGGAAAAAATGCAAGGTAGTTATGACGATGCAGAACTTACATTCAGAGAAGCCATTATATTAGATAAAGAAAATGCAAACGTTTATTACCAAATTGCAGAAATAAACTTTGCGAAAAAACGGGTGAAAGAAGCCGTTAAATTTTCTCAAATGGCGGTTCAATTAAATCCTAATAATATTTGGTATAACAACCTTTTAGCTGAATTATACAAGTCGAATAGGGCATATGAAAAGTCGGCCGATTTATATTTGGAAATGTATAATAAGTTAACACCAGAACTGAATTACCTATATGAAGCTGCTACTAATTATTTTTATGTAAACAAATTCAGTAAATCAATAAAAATTTTAGATAAAATAGAGAAAATTATTGGTCCAAAAGAAGAAGTTATCATTAAAAAAGAACAAGTTTATTTACAAGCAAACAAAATAAATAAGGCTATTTTTGAAGTGGAAAGATTGATAAAAAATTACCCTACTGACCTTAAATACAAAGGAATGTTGGCCGATTTATATCTGAGTAAAAAAGATGATCAAAAAGCCAATGAAATATACAATGAAATTTTGCGTCAGGATCCTGAAAATGGATATGCCAACATTGCTTTAAGTGAGTATTATCAATCAAAAAAAGAAAATGAGTTTGCTTATTCATATTTAAAAAAAGCCATTGCCTCGCCTGATTTAGAAATAAAATATAAAATACAAATATTGGTTCCTTTTGTATCGCCTGAGGTAATAGGTGATAAACGCAAACAAGCGTATGAATTAATTGATATTTTCAAAAATGCCCATAAAGCGGAATCCAGCGCTACCATGCTTAAAGGCGATTTGTTGGCTCAAGATAATCGGTTTGAGGAAGCAAGAACTGAATACCGTGAAACTGCTAAGTTAGATGCAAGTAATATTACTATTTGGCAACAGGTTTTGTATTGTGACCAAGAACTTAACGACAATATGGGATTACTAGCCGACTGCGATAGCGCATTGGAATTGTTTCCTACCGAACCCATGTTTTATAATTATAAAGCAATGGTTAGTTTACAAGAAAAACAATACGAAAAAGCCATTGACGCTGCTTTAAAAGGGGTGGAATTTGTAGTAGATAACGATAAATTAAAAGTGCAGTTTTTAAGCATTGCTGCCGATGCAGCACATTATGCAAAAAAACATCATTTGGTAGATTCAATATATGACCAAGCTTTATTAATAGACCCAAATAGTGCATATGCATTAAACAATTATGCTTATTTTTTATGTTTAAGGAAAGTAAATTTGGAAAGGGCTGATAGCATGAGTTATTTAAGTTTACAATTAGAACCAAACAGCGCAAGTTATTTAGATACGTATGGTTGGATTTTATATCAGAAAAAAGAATATCAAAAAGCGAAAAGTTATATTGAACAGTCTTTAAAAATTTCGCCAAAAAGTGGGGAAGTGTTAGACCATTATGGCGATATTTTATACCAATTAGGGGAAAAGGAAAATGCTGTTGAAAGCTGGAAAAAAGCTAAAGAAAACAATGCTACAGGGGAGTTTTTAGAGGAAAAAATAAAACAAGGAAAACTGATTGAGAAATAAAGGTGCTATCAAATGTTATTTCTTGGTATTGTTATATTTTAAAAAAATCAATATCTAAAACAATTCAATGCTAAGTTTTCTAATTTGAAATCTAAAACCTGAACCACATAGATTCATAGAAAACATAGCCTATAAACTATGTAATCTATGTATCTATGTGGTTTTTATTTTCTAATAATTTGTGTTTATGTAAACGATAAAGCTAGGCATCAAAATCCCGATAAATCGTAATCCCCTTTTTAAGTATTGCAATGTTTTTTTTAATAACTGAACTAAACTCTTTCAAAAACTTGAAAGCTGTAATCAAATTTATTTTTTTCGTCAGCTAAGTTTTTAGTTTCATGGGTTAGTTTCCAATTGGTTTCCAATGATGGAAAAAAAGCATCGGCTTCAAATACATGGTGGGTTCTGGTTAAATAAATATTATCGGCTTCATTCAATATCTGGGCATAAATACTGTCGCCACCTATGATAAAAAGTTCTGTTTCGTGCAGCGTTTTTGCATAAGCTATTCCCGCTGCTATGGAGTTAAATACAAAGCAACCTTCTATGGAATTTGTGTTTCTACTAATTACTATATTAGTTCTGTTAGGCAATGGTTTTCCTATGCTTTCATAGGTTTTTCGGCCCATTAATATGGAATGACCAGTGGTTAAGTTTTTAAAATACTTCAAATCGGCTGGTAAATGACATAATAATTCATTGTTTTTACCAATTCCATTTTGCTCGTCTGCAGCTACTATAATTGAAATTTTCATGCGGTAAAGGTATTCTTCTATTTAAATTTAACCTAAAAGTATCACTACTTTTAATGAAAATTTTGGTGCTATGCTTTAATTTATTTATTTTGTTGAATAAAAAATATTTGAGTATGAACGTAAACTTTGATTGTAACTTATGTGGCTGTAAAGAAGGTAAAACCATTCCTTTTAGATATGCTTTTAAGGATAAATTTTTATGGGGTGTAAAATGCAATAACTGCGAATTAGTTTCTATTTGGCCAAGGCCATCTGATAATGAAATAGTAGAAATGTACGCATCAGATTATTTTACTGGAAACGATAAAGAAACCCATCACATGGAAGTGGCTTATGTTGATTTATTAGCTTCTGGCGATTATGCCGATGGAATAAAACATATTCAACAATACTGTAAATCGGGAAATATTTTAGATGTAGGTTGTGCCACTGGCAATTTTTTATATGCTTTAAAAAACAATGGTTATCACGTAAAAGGCATTGAGCTGTCGAGTTTTGCCGCTGAATTTGGACGCAAAAACTTTGGCATTGATATAGTAAACAAACCTTACGATTTTAATTTATTGAACAATGAATTACCCGAAAATTATTTTGATGTGGTGTTAATGGGCGATGTATTGGAACATTTTACCAATCCAACCGAAGCCATGCAGTTAACTTATAAAATTTTAAAACCAGGTGGAGTGGCTTTGATTCAATTGCCAGGAACGCTTAACTTACTTTCAAGTAAACTAGGTTTTATGGTTTATAAATTAATTGGTTCACAAAAAACCATGCATATTCCTCCGTTTCACTTAACCGAATTCAATGAAAAAACTGCCAAAAGAATGTTTAAGGACTGCGGATTTACAAAAACCAATATCAAACAAGAAGTGAAGCCACCTAACACCGTTCCGTTAAGAGGCAGTTTTATTGAAAATACGGTGAAATTTGTGTTCCAACATATCAATTTTTATTTAACCAAATGGTTTGGAATAGCTGGCGATAGAATCATTATTGAAACCTATAAATAACAATTACTTAGTTTAAGTTTTACTACCAAATTTATTTTCTTATTTTCGCACCTCATTTTAAAAATCAAAAGAGCAGTTGAACTGTTATTTTTGATTGAATTAACCATATTATGCATAGAACACACACCTGCGGAGAGCTTAGAATTTCTGATATAAATACCACTGTAACTTTAAGTGGTTGGTTACAAAAAAGCCGCGATTTAGGCGGAATGACTTTTATAGATTTACGCGACAGATACGGAATTACCCAATTGGCTTTTAACATGGAAACCAATGCTACTTTGTGCGAGCAAGCTCGTAAATGCGGACGTGAGTTTGTATTGAAAGTAACCGGAAAAGTAATTGAGCGTAGCAGTAAAAATGCAAATATTCCAACTGGTGAAATAGAAATTGAGGTAACGGAATTTGAAATTTTAAACGAATCACAAACTCCTCCTTTTACCATAGAAGACAATACTGATGGTGGCGATGACATACGCATGAAATATCGTTACTTAGATATTAGAAGAAAGCCAGTTCGTGATAATTTATTGTTGCGCCATAAAATGAGTCAACAAACTCGTGTGTTTTTAGATGCGCAAGAATTTACCGAAGTAGAAACTCCAGTTTTAATTAAATCAACTCCCGAAGGTGC
>CAISTO010000083.1 GCA_903888395.1 uncultured Bacteroidota bacterium
GAAACTCCTTATTGGGGAATGGAACACCAAAGTTGTGTAGCCTATGGCAATGATTATAAAAACAATGAATGGGGTTTTGATTTTATCATAGTTCATGAAAGCGGACACGAATGGTTTGGCAACAGCTTAAGTATGAAAGATCATGCAGATATGTGGATTCATGAAAGTTTTACCACTTATTCAGAAGCAGTTTATGTGGAGTTTAAGCAAGGTTATGATAAAACTGTAAAGTATTTAAATAGCCAGAAACATTTTATTAAAAACCGTGAGCCAATCATTGCTCCTCGCGATGTTTATTTTCATGGAAGAAAAGACAATGATGTTTATTATAAAGGAACTTGGATGCTGCATACCATGCGTAAAATGCTGAATAACGACACTACTTGGTTCAATATGCTTTATGAATTAAACGATGATTTGAAATATAAAACATTAGCTAGCGCTGACGTTGAAAATTATATAACTAAAAGAACTCGTTATAATTTTGCTCCGTTTTTTAATCAATATTTACGAAAAGCAGCATTGCCAGTTTTTGAATACCAATTCATAGAAAAAGAAAATATTTTGGAACTAAAATACAGGTTAACAACCAATGTAAGTGGATTAGAAATGCCTATAAAAGTAATCCTGAGCACAGGTAAATTTGAATACATCATTCCTGCAAGTCATTGGAAAATAGTGGAATTACAATACAGCAGCAAAGAAAATTTTAAAGTAGATACCGAAAACTTTTTGATAGAGGTGAAGGAAGTGGAGTAAGTGTTTAAGTGTTTAATGGGCAACGAATTTTTTTAATTCATCATTCAACATCCAACATCCAAAATTTCTTATCCTTCAAATATTCCTAAAACATCAAGTATATCGTTCAATTCGTCAAAGTCTTTTACGCCTGTTTTTTCTTCATCGCCACCTGTAATATTTAAAGCATAAGGTTGGTAGCTTGCTATAATTGCTTTTATTGTTTTTGATGAAGTATTTAAACCCCAAATTATTTTATGATTGGCACAAATTTCTTTTAATTGTTCTGCTGATATTGAATTGTTTTCATGGCTTGTAAATAAATGAAACGCATCTACTTTAGTTGAATATAAAGCAATTTCTGCCGTTAATGATTCCTTGTTTAATAAATTAAGATCTAATTTTTTTATAATGGGTTTATCTATTTCTATTAAATCCGCTGGCAATAAATGATTGTTTATTTCTACAATGTCAATGTTTAACATTTCGGTAATTGCCATTATTTCATGGATAGATTGATTGCCAAACTCAGCCACTACAAAGCATCCGCTGGTCCAATCTATAATTTCTTTGGCTTTTATAGGCGGAATATAATTTACATTATTGGTATCGAAACAAAAGCCCATGTATTCAATTCCGGCAGCTGCCGCAAAGCGTGCATCGCTTAAGTTTGTAATATTACCTAACTTAATTTTTACAGTTTGGTCGTTCATTTATACTTATTTTTTTTTATAAATTGGCACATTGCTGCAAGCTTCGCCATACATTAAACTTTTTACTACGGGTAGTAATTTATTGCTGATGGCAACATAAGCAGAAACCGGCATTTCGTTATGGCTACAGCCTTTAATAATTATTCTTTTATCA
>CAISTO010000084.1 GCA_903888395.1 uncultured Bacteroidota bacterium
AATCAAAAATGTTTTAAACCGAGTAGAGAACTACATAAATTTGAAAATTGGGAAAAATACACATTATTAGATTTTCTAACTATACTTAAAATTGAATATAAGGAGAGTGATTTGGAAATTTATCTTAATATAATAAATAAAGCAAATCGGTTTTTAAAACATCTAAAATGCAGAGAGTGTAATCATATTTTATATCCAAAAGGTAAAACTCAATATGCTTTTTATGGAGTTAGTAATTTTGTTTGCAATACGGAAGTATGTTCGGAATTTAAAAAAGAAATTTATTTATCTCATTGTTTAAATGGTAATTGTGAATTAGAAATTGATAGTAGAGATTCGGTAAAATGTAAGCCAATAGGAGTTGATTCTGATACATGCGGTTGGTATATTTGTAATAATTGTAATTCTTGTTGTAGTAGTCCACAACTTGAAAAAAGAAAGTGGGTTTATGATAATATTCTAAATAAAGAATATAAATGTCATATAGAAGGTCACAGAGATTTAGGAATTATTTGCTGTAATAAATGTGGAGATAATATGTTTGAAAATAGCACAGATATTGTTGAATTTGAAAGAATATTAAATTGGTTTATTGAAAATAAAGAAAAATCTAAAAGAATTAAAAAATTTGGACAAAATAAATTTGGTAAATGGTGGTTTGTTCTTAAAAAAGAAGATGATAATAATGAAAAATTTAAGTTGAAATTAAAAAAATATTATCAAATTGGTTTTCAAATTCCAGACTTTGAATTAGACAAAGAATTTCAATTAATTTCAGAACCAATTGATTTTAATAAACATAGTGGGAATATTTTGATTTGCAAAACTTGTAATCATTCAATTGACTTAACAAGAGATATCGAAAAAGCCAGAGCAATCAAGACATTTCATAAATTTAAATTTACAAAATTAGTAGTTGAATCATAAAACCAAATTAGAACAGATTAAATATTGTTAAAGTTATTTTAGCCAAGTTAGAAATAATTATTCTCCGCAAAAAGAAGTTGTAAATTAAAAAATGAATGATCAAAAACTATATGATGAATATGTAGAGATTGCTGATAAAAATATCAGCTTTCATAATGATCATGCTGATGAAACAGCATTGAAATACTTTAAGCTAGCTTTAGAATTACGACCAAATGATACTGAATTAAAAAACACAATTTTGACACTTGATAAAATTGTTAACTATAAAAATTACAATTATACATTTGATAATAAAGTAACTATTGAATTATCCAATTTGTTTGTTGAATGTTGCAACGTAAAAGGTTTTGAACGTCTTTATGATATAATTTCAGACGAATTTGTGTTTATTGGAAAGTACTTTGGTAGAACAAAAAATAGTTTTATTGAAAGTATATACTCCGAAAGAAAAAGTTGGAATGGAATGATAGTAAAGCTTGGTAAATATGATAGTGATAACAAACAAATTCCTTGTATTATTTTAAATGACTATGGCGTTCTGTTTTTAGACGTTGAAAATGGAAAAATAGTTAGAGCCTTTGAAAAGAAAATTGGTAAAATTATAGACCGAAGTAAATTAGAACAAATTAATGAATAGTGACAGAAAAACAAATTGATATTATTAAAGGCGTTTTTTGGGGTCAAGCTATTGGTGATGCTTTAGGTTTAGGGACTGAATTTTTGAATAAAAGTGAAATTGCGGCATATTATCCAAATGGACTTACAGACTATTCACAAATAGTACAAGATAAACACAGGAGTAGATGGGAGGCTGGAAGCTGGACTGACGATACTGACCAGTTTTTATGTATTTGTGAATCTATTATTCAATCAAAAAAAGTAGATGAATTAGCTTTTGCTCAAGAGCTTTATAAATGGTTTAAAGGTTCGCCCATAGGTATAGGGAAAACGGTATACAAAGTGATAACGGTTCCACAATTTGTATTATATCCGCATAAAGCCTCAGAGATCATTTGGAATTTATCAAAAAAACAAAATGCCTCAAATGGTGCCATCATGAGAACTTCAATTCTTGGAACATTTGAATTTTGTAATGATGAAAAGGTAATTCAAAACACAGAAAAAATAGCAAAGGTTACCCATTGGGATCAAAGATGTGTTGGTTCATGTGTGATGGTAACTTTACTAATTGCCAATATTTTAAATGAAAATAAATTTTTGGATGTTAATGAGCTAGTAGCAATTGGAAATAAATATGATGCCAATATTGAACCTTATATTAGTTCAACATTATCACTCAGGATTGAAGATTTAATTTTAGATGAACCCAATTCCATTGGATATACTTTAAAAGCGCTGAGCGCAGGAATATGGGCATATATTCATGCCACTAACTTTGAAGATGGTTTGTTGAAAGTGGTAAATGAAGGTGGTGATGCG
>CAISTO010000085.1 GCA_903888395.1 uncultured Bacteroidota bacterium
CATTATGGTCAAGCAATATTTGAAGGAATGAAAGCTTATAAAAATGATAATGGAGAAGTTAGCGTTTTTAGACCTTTAGAAAATTTTAAACGAATGAATAAGTCGGCCATTAGAATGGCAATGCCTGAGGTTCCAGAAGAGATTTTTATGGGTGGCTTAATTGAGTTATTGAAATTAGATGCTTCATGGGTTCCAACTTCAGAGACGGGTTCATTATATATTAGACCATTTTTAATTGCAACTGATGAAGCAATTGGAGTAAAAGCAAGTGATACTTATAAGTTTATTATTATTACTTGCCCAGCAGGTAAGTATTATTCAGAGCCAATTAAAGTGCTTATTGAAACAAACTACATTAGAGCTGTTGAGGGTGGTGTAGGATTTGTAAAAGCTGCCGGCAATTATGGTAGAAGTTTATATCCAACGAGATTAGCGCAACAAAAAGGCTATCAACAAGTAATTTGGACTGATGGAAAAACACATTCCTTTTTAGAAGAATCAGGAACAATGAATTTAATATTTTTAATTGGCGATACTATTGTAACTCCTGCCTTAAGTGATACCATTTTAGCAGGCATTACGCGAAATAGCGTATTAGCTTTAGCTAAAGAATGGGGAATGAAAGTAGAAGAACGCAAAGTCTCTATAGATGAAGTTTTAAAAGCACATGCCGACGGTATTTTAAAGGAAGCGTTTGGTGTTGGAACGGCTGCAACTGTAGCGCAAATTATCGGAATTGGTCATGTGGACAATTATTACCCTTTACCACCTGTTGAGGAACGGAAATTTTCTACTAAAGTTGATGAAACATTACGAAATATTCGTAAAGGAAAAATTGAAGATACTTTGCATTGGATGTTTAAAATATAATAGTCATCTAATTTTATTAAAAAAATTGAGCGTCGCAAATAACCTAGTTTTAATGATTGGAATAAAACATTAACTCAAACAAAAATCATTGTTCAAAACATTTTTTTTAATACCAATTCAAAACTTTAAATTTGTTACTTGTCAATTAAATGATGATTTATTTCAACTTTATAGCATTTCTGCAACGGAACAAAAATGAAAATGAAAAGTAAATCAACTAAGAATTTTATAAAAGATAATATAAACATATGAAGTATTTTGCAGATATAAATGTAATGCCAATGAAAGCATTATTAGACCCACAAGGAAAAGCAGTAACTGGCTCAATGAAAAATTTAGGTCTACCAGAAATAGAAAACGTTAGAATTGGTAAACACATTACTTTAGAAATAGATGCCGAAAGTAAAGACGCTGCATCGCACAAAGTTGATGAAGCTTGCAAAAAATTACTATGCAATCAAATCATGGAGTTTTACGAATTTAATCTTCGCGAAGCATAAAAAATAAATCTATAAAATAAATAAAACCAATATAATTTAAAAATAAACATGGGATATCTTTTCACCTCAGAATCAGTATCAGAAGGCCATCCAGATAAGGTTGCCGATCAAATTTCAGACGCTTTAATTGATAATTTTTTAGCATTTGATCCTCAAAGTAAAGTAGCCTGCGAAAC
>CAISTO010000086.1 GCA_903888395.1 uncultured Bacteroidota bacterium
ATCGGTTTTATTAGTTTTTCTTCTGACAATTTTAGCAATTAAAAATATCAATTAATTTAAGCAATCCCGGGTTTAAATTCTTTTTAGTGAAAATGGCATCGTGGAAACTGGTTAAAACTACTTGGCTATTTACTAAACCAACCATTTCGTTTTTTCTACCTGCTAATAATGCTTCTACCGCACCATTTCCTAGGCGAGAGGCTAAAACTCTATCGTATGCCGTTGGTGAACCACCTCTTTGTATATGTCCTAATATGACTATTCGGGGGTCAAAATCAGGAATTTCTTTTTTTATTTTTTCTACAATTGCCATGGAACCACCTTCCTCATTTCCTTCGGCAACTATGGCAATGGTGAACGATTTTTTACTGTTATTGATTCCTTTAAAAAATTTAAATATTTCAGTATAATCTTCTTTAATTTCTGGCAACAAAGCAATTTCTGCCCCTCCAGCTATGGTAGATGCTAGCGCAATAAATCCAGCTTCTCGGCCCATTACTTCTACAAAGAATATACGACCATGTGAATCTGCTGTATCTCTAATTTTATCAATGGCATTTACTGCAGTATTAATTGCAGTATCAAATCCAATAGTTAAATCAGTTCCAAATAAATCATTGTCAATAGTTCCTGGTGCGCCAATGGAAGGAATTTTATATTCGTTATAAAATATTTCAGCACCTGTAAATGTTCCATTCCCACCAATACAAATGATTCCCTCAATTCCTTGTGCCATTAAGTTATCATATGCTATTTTTCGTCCTTCGGGAGTCATGAATGCTTTGCTACGCGAAGTTTTTAAAATGGTTCCACCTCGTTGAATAATGTTTCCAACGGAACGAGAATTTAGCGGAATAAAATTTTCTCCACCTTCAATCATTCCTTTATAGCCTTGCATAATTCCTACTACTTCTACTTGATTATAAATGGCAGTTCTTACCGCTGCCCTGATACAAGCATTCATTCCTGGCGAATCGCCACCTGAAGTAAACACAGCTATTTTTTTCATATTTTTTTAAAATTATATAGATTATTTCTGTTTGTAAAGTTAAAATCTATTTTGTTAAAACAAAAAAAAACCGCTTCAAATTTGAAGCGGTTTTTTAAAAATATTTATTGAATTAGTTTTTCTTCCATTTTACTTCAAAAGTTGCAAAACTTGTATTGTTTAATGCAGATTTTACCACTAAAATTAAACCTCTTCCTTTTGCAGTTTTAAACGCAATTACCTTTTGATCTTGTAAGTTATATACAAATTTTTGGTTAGTTGCTGCGTCATTAAAGTCAATTGCATCAATGGCCAATTCAACATTATAGTTAGAAGCGGCAAACTCAGATTGAGAAATATTTAATGATACTGGATTTTTGAAAATTGTACTGTTTAAAGGTGTTAACCAAAATCCAATTTCTGTAGCCCAACCTTGACCTGCACCAAATGCATAATCAGGAGAATAAAGACCAGTCAAATTAGCACCATAAAACATTGAGAAATCTATCTTATTTGAATTTCCATAAAAACGCGCTCTTGTCATTGAATCTGCGGTGCTAGCTGTAGATGTTGGAGGAGTAGCAATACCAGCCTTAAAGAAATCAATAGTGTTTGCAGCGCTTTCATTCAATCCGAAAAATTTGTATTGGAAAGTAGCACCAGTATTTGCTTGTGCACCAATGGTAAACTGACCAGAAGTATATAAATCTTTAATGCTTAAATTAACAGTTTTAGTTGTAAATTTATCTTTGTCATCTCTTACAGTGATGGTATAAACAAATTTATCACCAACATTTCCAATACCACTCAATACTGAATCTTTTAAGGTTCTTGTAATGGTTAATGAATCGGCTAATGAAATTACTGAATCACCGTATACTTTAATAGTTACTTCTGAACTTAAGTTTTTTCTAGTAATTAATATTGATTTGAACTTAGCTCCAGTTGCAGGAGCAGCAGTATATTTTATAGTAGCAACGTCATTAAATCTTAAATTTAAATCAGCTGTTGGAGCAACTATAGTTACAGTTGGTGCGCCTACTTCAGTTGAAGTTGGAGGTGTTGTATCATCTTTTGAACATGATGCTGTAAGTGAAGCTACTAATGCAAAAGCAGCGATTGATTTGAATATTTGTTTCATTATTTTTTGTTTGTTAGTTTTTTTATCTAATTGCAAATAAAAGTTTTTATATCAATTGTAACAAGTAATTTTTTCTTAATTAGTTATTATTAGTGTCATTTCTATATCCATCATTGTTATTTCGGTATTCTTCTCTAGTAAATTCATCAAAATTATATTCTGGCATCAATTCAGTTTTAACATAACTAATTGTTTCCTCAAATGCCTCCACAAATTTATTGAAATCTTCTTTGTATAAAAATATTTTATGTTTTACAAATGTTCCGTCCTCAAAGCGTTTTTTACTTTCTGTTATTGTTATAAAGTAATCATTTGCTTTGGTTGATTTTACATCAAAAAAATAAGTCCTTTTTCCCGCTCTAACTTTTTTAGAGTATATTTCTTCATTGTCTCTTTTATCAAAATCATCCATATTCAATCTTTCTTTTTTTTGTGTCTTTAAATCGATTGCAAAATAATATCTACCCTTTGGTTTCCAAAAATAATTATTAACACTTTCTGCTCATTTTTTAATGTAGTTTTCTTAAGGAATTACATATGAATCGGTCATTCTGATAGCAATTGAATAGGCGTTAACTTAAGGAATAACTAACAAAATTTACAATAATGATTTTCATTAAATAAAAAAAAATCGACTCGTTTTTTTAATCTGTATTTGAACAATCATTATTCAACTGGTTATTAAACAAATCGGCATATTTAGTGTTTAATTTTAGCAAATCTTGATGATTTCCTTGTTCCACTAATTTTCCGTTTTCGAAAAATAAAATGGCATCAGCATTTTTAGCACTTGATACCCTTTGACTAATAATTACAATGGTTTTGTTTTGTTTTTCTTGGTAAATATTTTCTAAAATAGTTGATTCAGTTTTAGTATCCAAAGCGCTCAAACTATCATCAAATATTAAGATTGGCGGGTTTTTTATAAATGCCCTAGCAATGGCTGTTCTTTGTTTTTGTCCTCCCGAAAGTGTGACTCCTCTTTCCCCAATTATTGTTTCAAATTGATTGGGCATGGCCATTATATTTTCAGTTAAGCTAGCTTTTGTACTTGCTTTTTTTATGCTTTGCAAACTTAATTCTTTTGCATTTTTTACGCCAAATGCAATGTTGTTTTTAATACTATCACTGAACAAAAATACATCTTGCGGTACATATCCTACTTGCTCCCTAAATGCTTGTAAATTAATATTGGAAATGTTTTTTCCGTCTATTAATATTTCTCCACTTTGGGCCTCTAACATGCGTAGTATTAATTGTGTAATGGTTGATTTTCCACTTCCTGTATTTCCCAATATTGCCAATGTTTTTCCTTTTTCTATTTTAAATGAAACATTTTCTAAGGCAGGATAATTTTTACCTACATAAGTAAATGTTACATTTTTAAATTCAATGGAATCTTGGAATTCAAAAGGTTCAAAATTGGTATTTTTTATACTAGCTTCTGTGTTTAAAAATTCATTGATTCGTGTTTGACTTGCCACCGCTCGTTGTACCAAAGAACTTACCCAACCAATAGATGTTACAGGCCAAGTTAGCATGGTTACATACATGACAAATTCAGGAATAATTCCAATGTCTTCCTGTCCGTTTGCTACCATTAATCCACCAGCAAAAATTACAATTAAACTGCTTAAACCAGTTAAGAAAAATAATGTTGGAAAAAACAAGGCATCTACTTTAGCTAAACTTAATTGCTTGGCTTTGTATTCTTCCGATTGTTGGCGTAAATCTGCTTCAAAAAGTTTTTCTATTCCAAACGATTTAATAAC
>CAISTO010000087.1 GCA_903888395.1 uncultured Bacteroidota bacterium
AACCTCCATTTCATTGGTAAAAAGAGGTTTTTCTATTAACGGAAATTCAAAAAGTCCTTGCCAAATGTCATTTGCGCCACGTTGTTTCAAATAAGTGTTTCCATTGTTTTCAAAAACAAAATAATTAAAGTACCGAGTTTTTACTTTTACTTTTTTTAATTTAACTGGTAAATTCTTTTGTTCATTGTTTGAAAAAGCAAAACAACTATTATTTATTGGGCAATTGATACAATCTGGATTTTGTGGCTTACAAACCATAGCTCCTAATTCCATCATAGCTTGATTATGAATGGCTGGATTTTTCTTGTCGAGTAATTCATTGGCAATTTTTGAAAATTCATGTTTACCATTTGTTGAATTAATATCGGTATAAATACCAGCAAAACGAGCTATTACTCTAAAAACATTTCCGTCAACTACAGCTTTGCTTTCATTAAAAGCAAAAGAGGCAATAGCAGCAGCAGTATAAGGACCAATTCCTTGAAGTTTAATTAATTCATTGTAATTATTGGGAAATATTCCATTATAATTATCTCTAATATATTTAGCAGCAATATGCATGTTTCTGGCCCTACTGTAATAACCCAAACCTTGCCAAAGTTTTAAAATGTCATTTAAATCAGCATTTGCAAAATCTATTATAGTTTTATAATTATCAGTAAATTTTAAATAATATGGTAAACCTTGCTCTACTCTAGTTTGTTGTAGAATAATTTCGCTTAACCATATATTATAAGGGTTTAAGGAATGTCGCCAAGGTAAATTTCTTTTATTATTATGATACCAAAATTGCAATTGTTTGTGCATGAAATAATATTGCTATAAAAAAGTAAAAATGTATTGTGCAAATAACATTTTTAAATAGCAAAAAGTTTAAAAAAAATGTTTTATTTGCATAAAAATGAAAAATAAAATAGTTGTAACATGATTATTTTCAAATAAATAGCTTGGAAAAATCAGGTATTGAAAAAAAAAATTATTTTTTTCAATAAATTAATAATCAATTTTATACATTTGCAGCCCTCGTTAAAATAAATAAATCATAAAAATCAATAAATCAACAACATGACAAAAGCAGAAATTATCACAGAGATTTCAACAAAGACAGGAATTGACAAACTTCAAGTTCAAGAGTCAGTAGAGTCGTTTTTTAAAGTAGTTCGTAATAACATGATTGAAGGTAAAAACGTGTATTTCCGCGGTTTTGGTTCTTTCATTTTGAAAAAGCGTGCTAAGAAAATTGCTCGTAATATTTCAAAAAACACAGCAATGGTAATTGATGAGCATTATATTCCTGCTTTCAAACCAGCTAAGAGTTTTACTGAAAAAATTAAGAAAAGCGATGCAGTAAAAGCAAACGCTACAAAGCGTGAAAGAGAAGCAAAATTAGCATTGAAAGAAGACTAGTTTGTGACTTTTCATTTAAATTATGCAAAACAATAAATCATTTAAAATAATTATTATATCACTAGTACTTTTAGCTGGTGAGCTTGCATATTTAAATTTTAGTTCAACTGGAAACGATACTCCAATTGAAACAACTGATTCAAATGCTGCATTGGCAAAACCATTTAGCTATGATGATTATTTTATTTCAGTTAGAGATACAATTTCTCCAATTCTAAAGCTTAAAATT
>CAISTO010000088.1 GCA_903888395.1 uncultured Bacteroidota bacterium
AAATGATAAAAAGGAAAATTTACAATATTTTATAGATAAACATATCAGTTACAAATATTCAAAAAGCTATCAACAAAAATTAAAGGATTTTAAACTATGATTTTAAATTCATATTTTTTTATATCTAATAGACTTTTTTAAGTAATTTTCAAAAAATCATCACTTACATATTCTAATCTTTCGTCAATCTCTTTCCATAGCTTAGTTTCAAACTCTTTGAACCAATCTGAGTGCCTATAAACCTTATGCGGTATTTGACCCAATATTATACCCCTTTCAATATCATAATACATAGCATCATTTATAAAATTTTGAAATTCTAATTCATTCATATGTTTTATTTTTTCTAAAAATGGGTTACACTTTTCATAAATCACTTTTTCAACCAATTTTATTTCTTTTTGTGTAGCGATAGGCCTCCAATATTTATTATTTCCAATTTTTATTATTGTATATTTTTTAAATGGCCACATATTTCAGTTTATAAATTTTGAAAATTTAAATTATATTTTACTCATTATATTCTTTTGTTTTAAAATATTTATGCTGCTTTTGATTTAACTATATAATCAATTGTTCCATAATAAAACTTCTTACCACCTCTTTTTGTTTTATATCCCTTTTCATTTAAGAACTTTGCTATCTCATAATTTGAGTATCCTAATTTACTCATTTTCATTATCTTTCTCAACATCTTTTGTTCTACATCATTTTCAACTAAGTTCCCATCCACTTTATCGTACCCATATAAATCATTAGAATAGGGTTTATTGGTTATTTTTAACCCCTTTAGAACATCTGTAACCCTTTGTGAAGTTATTTCCCTTTCTAATTGACTAAGTGATGACAATATGGTTAAAAAGAACCTTCCATTGGGGGAAGAGGTATCAATACTCTCACTCAAACTATGAAAGGTTATCCCTTTTTGGTTCATTTTTTCAATTGATGATAAAGTATCCATAGTATTTCTACTAAAACGGCTGAGTGAATAAACGATTACCCCATCACATCCTCCATTTTCTACTATTTCTAATAACTTCATATACCCCTCTCTTTTGGAAGTTTTTCCACTTACACCCTCATCTACTATTTCCTCACTTAGAACCAAATTATGGAGGTCGCAATACTGCTTAATCTTCAATCTTTGGTTGTCTATTGAGTGTCCTTCTAACTGATAAGATGTTGAACATCTGAGATAAGATACAATTCTGTTCATTTTTGTTGATTTTATACCCAAAGTTACGAAAGACGCATATAAAAAACAAATAATATAATGGCTTATTAGACTGAAATTCAATGATTTATATCATTTTTGTTGGGAGCAAATAGTCAAATACAGATGTTTTCAACCAAACCCAAACCCTAAGTTCAAATGGGTAGGATATATATCATATTTAGATAATTTTCAATGCGAATGAATTGGACTAACTTTAAGAAAACGTAAAATTATGAGTTATACTAATGAACAATTAACCGAATCTCTAAAGAACAATCAATTTGAAACTCTTTCAGAATTATTAAATGTAATAAGAGAAATGATAAAAGATGGTTCAGATATGCCTTTATCTGCAACTAATGAACAAATAATCGTTGCTAAATATAAGTTATCAAATATAAAAGAGTTGTATCAAAGATTGAATAGTGAATCATCCAATGATGATATTAAGCAAACAGTTTATAAGAGTGTTTCATCTAACCAAAATAAAGAAAATAATAAAGAGCATTTAAAAGAAGAATTAACAGAAGATAAATTTGATGATAATCTTATTCCAACTACAAAAATGTTTGGTATAATTAGTTCTGTTATAGTGGGTGGGTTAATGATTTTTAATGGACTATGGTTGATGGGGTTATTGTATGCTATTGGTGGAGTAATGGCAACATTAGGTTTGTGTGTATTATTAGAAGGTATATCTACAATTATTAAACTACTTAGAAAGATTTCAGAAAAATAAATATTAATAATTTAAAATC
>CAISTO010000089.1 GCA_903888395.1 uncultured Bacteroidota bacterium
GCCTCTGGCTGCAATACAAATAAAAGAAAACCAAAAATAAAAAGGTTTTTTATATTTATAATAAAGGCATAAATTATGAGTGAATATAGAAATACAACAGCAGATAAAATAATAAAAAGCCGGAGGCTTAACGATAAACTCACTAGCGGGACTCTAGCGAGTGCGGGGGAAATATTAGAAGAAAAAAAAATAAAAGATTTAGATATAGCAGTAAAAAAACTAAACTATATGAAGGATTAATAACAGAATTAGTAACAAACAAATAATTAATAAAACTATGAATAACAAAAACATTTTAACATTAATATTTATAACATTTTCCGTTTTAAAAGCGGAAGCGCAAGTAAGTATTGGTTTATTTAGTGGCTATCAAATGCATTTAGGTATTTCAGCCGAAGATGCTTTTATCAATAAAAAATCAACCACAGTAGATTTTAGGTCTTTTTCCAAAGGAGCTATTCCATTGGGTATAACAATAAAGTATTTGGTGAAAGAAAAAGTACAATTGGAAGGCAATTACAATTATTTATTAAATATAGACGAAATTTATGAAAGATTTTTTATTTCAGATGCACTTTTATGTTTAATTTCAAAAATGTTCCGAATCAAATTCCCCTTTTGAGGGGTGGTCGCAGACCGGGGTGGTAATTTTACTTTCAAACTTTTAAACTTCCAACATCTCTACTTCCATTACTTCGCCAGGTTTTAAATCATTCAAATGAATATTTCCTATTCTTACCCTAAAAAGTCGGAGTGTTGGAAAGCCAACTGCTGCAGTCATTTTTCTAACTTGCCTGAATTTTCCTTCTGTTACCGTAATCGAAATCCAGCAAGTAGGTCCATGTCTTTCATCCCTGATTTTTTTGGTGCGTGGCGCAAAGTTTGGATTATTTGCAAGTGCAAATACCTTGCAAGGAAGCGTTCTATATTTTTCACTTCTAATCCCTATTTCTACTCCATTTTGTAAAAGGGCAATGGCCTCAGGAGTAATGATTCCATCTACTTGCGCGTAATATTCTTTTTCTACTTTTTTACTCCTTACCAATTCACTTATTTTACCATCGGTAGTTAATAAAAGTAAGCCTTCACTGTCTTCGTCTAGTCGGCCAATGGCCATGGTTTGTGCTGGAAAATCATGTAATTCACCCAACAATTTTTTCTTGGTAGTATTGGTAATAAATTGACTAACCATTCCAAATGGTTTATGAATAATAAAATGCCTGTGAACGAGCTCCATTGAAAACTTAAAAATTTTTGATAGGAGTGAGCAAATGTTCTAAACCATTCAGTTTTATTTCGTACATGGTTTCTAATTGTACACCCAATTTACCCTTAGGGAAACCTTGTCTGTTTATCCATTCTAGGTAATGAACAGGAATATTGCAAAGCAATACGTCTTTGTATTTGCCGTAAGGCATTTTAGTATTAACTAAGCTTAATAAAATTTCTTTGTGGTTATATTCCATTTTTATAAAAGGCGAAAATATTTATTTTATCAAATGATTACTAATTTATAATTCCTTTATGAGCATTTTATTTTAGGTAACTAAAATTATAAAAATAACGCAGTGAATTTGTATTATAAGTATAAATTCGCAGCACTAAATTTTAAAAACAAAACTATGCAAGAAGTTTATATTGTATCTGCCGTACGTACGCCAATAGGCTCATTTGGTGGAAGTTTATCGAGTTTAACAGCTACTCAGTTAGGCGCAAAAGCCATTAAAGGCGCCATAGAAAAAGCAGGTATTGCACCTGAATTAGTGCAAGAAGTTTTTATGGGAAATGTAATGAGCGCTGGTTTAGGCCAAGCTCCAGCTACCCAAGCAAGTATTTTTGCCGGTGTTCCAAATAGTGTTCCTGCTACAGTAGTTAATAAAGTTTGCGCATCGGGTTCAAAAGCCATTATGCAAGCAGCTCAAACCATTATGTTAGGAATAAATGACGTGGTTATAGCTGGTGGAATGGAAAGCATGAGCAATGTTCCTTATTTGTTAGATAAAGCGCGTACCGGTTATAAATTAGGAAACGGTACTTTAACCGATGGTTTGGTAAAAGATGGTTTGTGGGATGTATACAATGATTATCACATGGGAAATGCCGCTGAATTGTGCGCACGCGACATGAAAATTACCCGCGAACAACAAGATGATTTTGCCATTGAATCATACAAACGTTCTGCTGCAGCTCACACAGCAAATAAATTTGATGCAGAAATGATAGCTATAGAAATTCCTCAACGTGGCAAAGATGCTATTTTTGTTACAACAGATGAAGAATTTACCAAAGTAAATTTTGATAAAGTAAGAACTTTAAAACCAGTTTTTGAAAAAGACGGAACGGTAACCGCTGCCAATGCTTCAACCTTAAACGATGGTGCAAGTGCATTGGTGTTAATGAGTGGCGATAAAGTGAAAGAATTAGGTTTAAAACCTTTGGCAAAAATATTGGCATTTGCCGATGCAGCACAAGCTCCAGAATGGTTTACAACCGCTCCAGCTTTAGCTATTAACAAAGCATTGGCTTGGGCTAAAATTGATATCAAAGATGTAGATTTTTTTGAATTAAACGAAGCATTTTCAGTAGTTGGAATTGCCAATACGCAATTATTAAACATTGATCCTGCCAAGGTAAATGTATATGGAGGAGCAGTTTCTATTGGTCATCCACTTGGAAGCAGCGGTTCACGTATAGTTGGTACTTTAGCACATGTGTTACAACAAGAAAAAGGTAAAATTGGTGTGACTGGAATTTGTAATGGCGGTGGCGGAGCTTCTGCTATTGTGATTGAAGCTTGTTAGGTTATTTGGAGATTTAGAGATTTGGAGATTTAGAGATTTGGAGATTTTTTGATTTGAAGATTTAGAGATTTGAAGATTATAAAATTAAAGGTTGGAGGGATTTATTTTCTTTCAACCTTTTTTTATACATGATGATAATTACACAAAAGGATTTAGGATTTATAAAATGCTTGTGTTTATTTGCAGCAAACATAATCCATGCTAAAAATATAATTTAGTAATGGTTTTTATAGATTAATTAAAGAAAATATGAAAAAATTAATAACAAAAAAAACGCATTTAGTATTCAGTATTTTTGTTTTGGTGCTTTCAGCAATTTCATTGCAAGCGCAAAATAAAAAACAAATAACATTAGACGATATATATGCCAAAGGAACATTCCAAATGGCTGGAGTGAGCGGATTTACTTCATTGAACGATAGTCGCTATTACTGTAATATGGACAATGATGCCAATATATTACGTTACGAATTTAGCACGGGAAATTTAATTGATACCATTATTAAACACAGTGATTTGATTTTTGATAATAGCATTTTGGCTTTTAGTAATTTTGAATTCAGTGCCGATGAAAACAAAATATTATTTACCAGTAACACTGAAAGTTTGTACCGCCATTCTACCCAATCAAATATTTTTGTGTATGACGTAAAAAAGAAACAATTATTTCAACCTGTAACATTTAAAGTAATGAATGCTACTTTTTCGCCCGATGGAAATAAAGTAGCTTATGTAAAAGACAATAATTTGTTTTACTACGATTTGTTACAGAAAAAAGAAGAAACGATTACCACCGATGGCAAAGTAAATAATATTATCAATGGTGCTACCGATTGGGTTTATGAAGAAGAATTTGCCATTTGGAAAGGATTTACTTGGAGCCCCAATAGTGATAAAATTGCTTTTTACCGTTTTGATGAAAGCAAAGTAAAGGAGTTTGAAATGACTATGTTTGGTAAATTATATCCAAGCACTACCAAATTCAAATATCCAAAAGCAGGAGAAGCAAATTCTACCATTAATATATTGGTTTACGACTTACGTTCTGAGTTAAATGCTGAAATGGAAATAGGCAAAGAAGCCGATATTTATATTCCTAGAATGCAATTTACCAAAGACAATAATACATTGGCCATTCAACGTTTAAACAGGTTGCAAAATAAATTAGAAATTTTATTGGCCAATACGAGTACAGGTAAATCGAGTGTAATTTATACAGAAGAGAATAAATTTTATGTTGACATTACTGATAATTTAACTTTTTTAAACGATAACAAAACCTTTATTATTACCAGTGAACGCAATGGTTTTAACCATTTATACCAATATGATTTGAAAGGAAAATTAGTAAAACAAATTACCAGTGGCAATTTTGATGTAGATGGTTTTTATGGCATTGATGAAAAAACCAAAACTATTTTTTACTCAAGTCCAGAAATGATGGAGGGTAAAATTAGTAAGAATTTATCGGCTGAGCGTTTTGTATACAGCATTGGTTTAAATGGTAAAAACAAAAAGAATTTAACACCCAAACATGGTTGGAATAGCCCAATATTTAACAGCAGTTTATCGTTTTTTTTAAATACTTATAGCAATATAAACACTCCACCAATATATACTATAAATACTGCCGCTGGCAATGTATTACGCGTATTGGAAAACAATGAAAAGTTAACTAGTAAATTGGCTAACTATGTGGTTTCAAAAGCTGAATTGATGAGCATAAAAAATGAAGTTGGTGATGATTTGAATGCCTTTATAATTAAACCCGAAAACTTTGATGCTACTAAAAAATATCCTGTTATTATGTATGCTTATAATGGCCCTGGTCATCAATTAGCGGTAGATAGATGGATGGGTTCAAACTATTATTATTACCAAGTGTTAGCCAACAAAGGTTATATTATTTTTTGTGCCGATGGAAGAGGAACAGGTTTTAAAGGTGAAGCATTTAAAAAATGTACGTATTTGAATTTAGGGAAATTAGAAATTGAAGATCAAATATATTTAGCAAAATCATTAGGGAAATTAAGCTATGTAGATGCTGCAAGAATTGGTTTTTGGGGCTGGAGTTTTGGTGGTTACATGGCAAGTTTAGCCATTAGCAAAGGAGCCGATGTTTTTAAATCAACAATTGCGGTAGCACCAGTTACCAATTGGCGTTTTTACGACAATATTTATACCGAACGTTACATGCGTACGCCACAAGAAAATGGTAAAAATTATGATGATAATTCGCCCATTAATCATGTAGAGAAAATTAAAGGAAATTACTTAATTATTCATGGTACTGCCGATGACAACGTGCATTTTCAAAACACAGTAGAAATGTTAGATGCCATGATTAAGAAAAATGTGAAATACGATTCTGAGTTTTATCCCAATAAAAATCACGGAATTAGCGGAGGCAAAACACGTTTTCATTTATATGATAAAATGTTGAATTTTTGGTTAGAAAAATTGTAGAAAAATTTCTTATCATTGAACTGTAATTAACCATGTTTAATTGCTAAGCGCAAAATAATAAATTTAAAAAGTACCCAATAAAAATAGATAAAAAAATGTTACAAATAGGAGATAAGTTACCTGAATTTAACCTGATAGGTTATGACAATAAAATGCATTCAAATTTTGAATTTGCTGAAAAATACGCATTGGTAGTAATATTTACTTGCGATAGTTCTGAATATTCACAAGCATATAGCAAACGTATCGTTGATTTATTTGAGCGTTATGAAGATGACAATTTAGGAATAGTTGGTATCAATAGCAACGATGGCAACCAGTCGCCAGCAGATAGTTTGGAACATATGACCAAAGCAGCACAAAGATTTGGCTTAGATAAATTACATTTTTTATATTTAAAAGATGAAAACCAAGAATTAGCTAAGAAATTTGGTGCAGAAGTTAATCCAGAAGTATTTTTATTTAATTCAAAACGCGAATTAGTTTATAAAGGAGCCATTGATGATGCATGGGAAAATGCAAACATGGTTACTCAAGCTTATTTGGAAGATGCCATTGAAGAAGCATTAGATGGAATTGAACCAGATTTTCCCGAAATTCCAGCGGTAGGAA
>CAISTO010000090.1 GCA_903888395.1 uncultured Bacteroidota bacterium
AAGACGTTGCCATGCAACGTCTCTTCGGATTATTACCTATCAAAATGAGACGCAATAAATTGACGTCTCTACGGGTTATTGTTAATCAATGTTGTTTATTATTTCCAACAAATTTTTGCAAATATATTCTACCATTTCTTTGTTCATTTCGGTATGAATAGGTAATGATAATACTGTTTTACATAGCATTTCTGAAACTGGAAAATGGTCATTATTGGTATTGAATTTTTCAAATGCTTTTTGTTTGTGTAATTCAATAGGATAATAAATCATGCTTGGAATTCCTCTTTTTTGTAACTCTTCTCTTATCAAATTTCGAATTTCTTTTTTTGAATTTCGAATTTGCAAAGTGTATTGATGAAACACATGGGTTGATTTTAAATCACGTTTTGGAATGATAATATTTGGATGATTGCCTAATAATTCATCATACCAATTTGCTGCTTCATTTCGTGCTATTTCATAACTATTTAAATGGGGTAATTTTGCGTTTAAAACTGCTGCTTGAATGCTGTCTAGTCTTGAGTTTACACCAATAACATCATGCACATATTGCACCGATTGTCCATGGTTGCAAATCATTCTAATTTTTTTTGCTAATTCATCATCATTGGTCATTAATGCACCACCATCGCCATAACAGCCTAAGTTTTTTGATGGAAAAAATGAAGTAGTTCCTATGTTTCCAATTGTTCCTGCTTTTTTAGTTTCTAAATCATTTGCCAATTGCTTATTGCCAATTGCATATTGAGATCCCAACGCTTGCGCAGTATCTTCTATTACATATAAATGATACTTATTTGCAATACTCATTATTTCATCCATATTGGCACATTGACCATATAAATGAACTGGTACAATGGCTTTAGTTTTTGATGTAATTTTTCTTTCAATAAGTTTTGTATCTATACAAAAGGTATCAGGTTCAACATCTATCATTACTGGAGTTAAGCCCAATAAAGCAATTACCTCAGCAGTGGCCACATAAGTAAAAACAGGTAAAATTATTTCATCTCCTGGTTTTAAATCTAGTGCCATCATGGCTATTTGCAACGCATCTGTTCCATTGGCACAAGCTATTACATGTTTAACATTTAAGTATTGGGCAAGGTTTTCTTCAAATACTTTTATTTGAGGTCCTTTAATGAATTGGGTATTGTTGATTACTTCTTGAATGCCAGCATCAACTTCAGCTTTTATTTTGATATATTGACCTTTGAGGTCTACCATTTGGATTTTATTCATATTTTTAATTGCACTGAGATATGGGAGTTGAGAAATGAGAGATGGGAAGATTAAAATGACCAGTTTTCTGAGTTCTTCTGCATATTAACTAGCATTCCAATTACTTCTTCATATCCTTGAAATATTTTCGTTTTTGTTTCTTCATTAATATAATTACAAGCATATGCAAATAGTATCCAATTTTGAGATTCTGAAGCTTCTCCTTCCGCACCATTTAAAGAAGCGCTAAATGATTTTGGATATTTTCTTTTTCTAAATGCTTCTGCTGTTTGACCACAAACTGACCTTGATGATCTTCTAATTTGATCTGTTAATGAGTAAGTTTCCTCCTTTGGAAAAGTTTTAGTTAAAATAAAAATTTCCATTGATAGTTCGAATGCTTTTTGATAAACTCTTAAATCTCTAAAACTGCTTATTTTAGCTTTTTCCATTTTTAATTATTTTCATTTTTTTTCTAAAATCTCAACTCTCATTACCCAACTCTCAGTGCTCAGCTCTCAACTCTCAACTCTCAACTCACCCTTCTAACATCTCCATCCTTCAACTCATATTCCTGTTTAGTTTCAGGGCAAAGGGCAAATCCATTCGAATCAAAATTTAGACGATGTCCGTATTCGCTTACCCAACCAATTTGTTTTGCAGGATTTCCAACTACTAAAGCATAATTAGGTATAGTTTTGGTAACTACAGCACCAGCGCCAATAAAAGCAAATTCTCCAATATCATGTCCGCAAACTATAGTAGCATTTGCACCAATGCTTGCACCTTTTTTTACAATGGTTTTAGCATATTCATTTTTTCTGTTTACCGCACTTCTAGGATTGATCACATTGGTAAAAACCATGCTAGGTCCTAAAAAAACATCATCTTCACAAATAACACCGGTATAAATAGAAACATTGTTTTGAACTTTTACATTCTTTCCCAAAACTACTTCGGGTGAAATCACCACA